>JAFNZX010000232.1 GCA_017382615.1 Clostridia bacterium
AAAACTTCATATCCTTTTTCAATAAGGTTACCCTGCTCTGCGTCAAGATACGCCGCAACGTCCTCGACGGTCACCTTGCCGCCCTGACCGCTTCCCTTGCCGACGCCGTCCTTATAGGTATCGTAATACTTGGCAGCATATTCGGTCAATGCCTTTTGATACTGCGCATCGGACACCTGCAGATCCGCATCCTTGACCAATGCATAAAAGATCATATCCTTTTCGGCATAGCCGTAGCAGAGCTGCATCATCTTGATCTCATCAAGATCAAATGCCGCAAGCACCGATTCGTAGCTGACACCGTTTGCCGCAGCCATACGGCGATAATACCGTTCCATGGATTGCAGATAATACTCCACCGCCTCGTCGGGCACAATCTCAGCCTTGCTGTTTGCCCGAGCGGCATCCCACAATGCGTCGTATGCCGCCTCGTAATACAGATCATTGAACATCTGCTCCTTATAGTAGGCAAAAAACTCCGTTGCCTTCTCGCACGCACCGCCCGTATATTCGGTCACGAACGCATCGGTCAGCTCGGCGTAGTCCCCCTTGATATACGATACGGTCACACTATACGTGGTCAGCGCGTTATCCGTCCCCTTGACCGTAACGGCAACGGGAATACCGCAGGGTGCACCGATCAGCCCCTCTACGAAATCATCGGGATACAGGCTATTCTCCGAGAGTGCAACCTCCACGTCGGTCTCGCTGATCCCCGTGCCGCCGCCCGAGGTCATTGATGTATAGGAAAGAACGAGCACGTCACCCCACTTTGCAGCGCGGTCGGTGATCTTTTGATACAAGCCGTTGAGCGTTTTGATACCCTCGATCGCTTCATTTACCTGCGCGTCAGTGACGTTAACGGGCTCTATCTTGACAGTCAGACCCGTATACGCGCCCAGTGTGACGTAATCGGCAAGCGGAAACGCAAGATAATCGGGGATGTCGGCAAGATCGGTCGCATCATTGGCAGGCGGGGTCAGGTCTGCCGTTTCTTTCTCCAGCATGTCCCCGACAGAGGTGCAGGAGCACAGCGTAAGCAGCGCAACAGCCAACGCAATATATTTCAAAAACTTCATAAAATCTCCTGATAAAGCCACAAAAGGATTCACCCCGCTATGCGTCGATGAATCCTTTTGTGTGGTTTTGGTTGGTAAAAAGGATTAGTCTTCCTTCTGCTTCAGGGTGATTACCTGCTTGCCGCCGTAGAAACCGCAAGCCTTGCAAACACGATGTGCCAATACCATTTCATTGCATTCGGGATTGGAGCACTTTACCATACCGGGCATAGCGAGCTTGGAGTTGTTGGATCTTCTCTTGTCTCTGCGTGCCTTGGATACCTTTCTCTTCGGTACTGCCATAATTACACCTCCTCTTCGGTGTACAATGGGCTACCGTACACCTGAATATGTCAAATTTTTTTATAAACTTATATCTGTTACCGAAACTCGGTTACATTCAAAAATTATTCCTCGTCCCCGCTCTCTTCCAAAAGCTTTGCCAGCACTGCAAGTCTGGGGTCGATTTCTTTTGTGTTGCAGCCGCACTTGCCGTGCTTTAACTGCTTGCCGCACTTGGGGCAAAGCCCGGGGCAATCGTCATCGCAAAGAAACTTTGTCGGGAAAGACAGGATCATTTCCTCGACCAGCTGCTCGTCAATATCCAGCTGACCGTCTCTGACGATAATGTATTCGTCCACGTTGTCTTCGATCTGCTCCTCTGTCAAGGACTTCTCTTCGGCTACGGTGCGCTCAAAGCATACCGTGTAAACGCCCTCCACTCTGTCAAGGCATCTTGCGCAGATGGTCGCGTACGGCATATCCGCTTCAAGCACCAGGCGCATATATCCGCCCGTGTCGGTCACCTTGCCGACCACGTGAGCATCCGCAGTAAATTCAATTCCCTGCAAGGGCTCGGGCTTGAGCATATAATCAACGGGAAGCGTGTCCACCTCTCCGCGCAGCATGGGACCCATATCCAATATCATAATATATACCCCCTTCCGCACGACATAAAAAGCGACAGTAAATATTATAACCGCTAATCTGCATTTTGTCAAGTGTTTTTTGAGATTTATAGCATTTTTTTCACATTCTTCCAAGCCTTTGCTTGACAGATGCGCGATTGCATGATATACTGACCAAAGAAAGTATTGGAAAGGAGCGTTTTATGGCACGTTTCGGCATTATTTGCGAATACAATCCGCTGCACGGCGGGCACGCATACCACCTGCAGTGCGCAAAGGCTGCGGGGGCTGACGGCATCGTTTGCATCATGAGCGGCAACTTTACGCAGCGAGGCGAGCCTGCCATGGCGCACAAGTACGCGCGTGCCGAGGCGGCGATCTCTTGCGGGGCTGACCTCGTGGTCGAGCTGCCCTTCCCTTACTCTGCCGGTAGTGCCGAATTTTTCGCCTGTGGCGGTGTTGCCGCTGCGGATGCATTCGGCTGCGACACGCTGTTCTTCGGCAGCGAGAGTGGGGATATTGACCGCCTGAAGGCTTTGGCTGCCGCTTCCCTTTCCCTCGAGTTCAAAGAGCTGTACGACGCGCTGATCAAGACCAATATCGGCACTGCTGCGGCATATGCCAAGGCGCTCTCTCTTGTTGCGGGAGAGGACGCCACCGCGCTTTCCAACGACCTTTTGGGGATTGCCTACTGCAAGGCGATCATGGCGGGCTGCTACGACGTCGCGAGGCTGTGCACCAAGCGCGTGGGGGCTGATTATAACGAAAGGAACTTGACCAAAGGGCATCCCAGTGCGACCGCTTTGCGCAAAATTTACCGCGAAGAGGGCTTTGACGCGCTGCAAGCACACCTGCCCGCGCCTGTGTTTGACGTTTTGTCTCGTGCGCATGCAAAGGGCGAGCTGCTTGGCAACGGGCAGGCATACGGTACTGCCCTGCTTGCCATTTTGCGCACCATGCCCACAGAGCAAATTGAAGCAGCCGCGCTTTGCGCCTCGGGACTTGGCGCACGCATTGCGTCCGCTGCGCATCACGCCACCACGCTTGACGAGCTTTACGCGCTGACTTCACACAAATCCCTGCCCGACGCGCACGTGCGCCGCGCTGTGCTGTACGCTGCTTTGGGTGTCACAGAGCAAGACCTGCGCCACACGCCCGCATATTTTACGGTGCTTGCAGCCAACGAAAGCGGCAGACGCATGCTTGCAGATCTGCGACGCTCCTGCCCTGTGCCCGTGGTCATCAAGCCCGCAGACGCGCCCGATTGCAGGCAGCAAAAGCTTTCCGACCGCGCCGACGCGCTCTACACCTTAGCGATGGAAAAGCCCCAAAGCAGTGGATTTTTCAAGCGTTTTGCGCCCTTTATGGCATACTGAGAAAGAAGCCCCGCGGCAAAAGCCGCGGGGTGAATAATATTACTCGGTCTGTATAGTAGGCTCTGTGATGGGAATGATGAACCATGCGCCTTCTGTCAAGACATCACCTTCTTGGGGAGTGATCTTCACCTCCACATGGCAGTCAAACGCCAACCGGCCGTCATCTAATCTGACAAGCTTTTCTATTTCAGCCTTATAGGTCATTTCATAGTCTTCTTGTTCTGCTAACTGCCTATAAATACTTTGTACTTCATTCTCAAGTGCAATATTCGCGCTTTGTATAATTTCTTCCGGAAGGGGCTGTACGTTGCTCATTTCGTCAATGTGTTCTAACTTGTAACGACAGATATATCCGGTTTGATCCACCCAAACTGAGACTTTCTCATATGTTTCAATGCCGTTATTCATTCGAGCAAACCAAATAATCAAAATCCCGGATGTGTGGTTTTCTCTCGTAACTTGAAACTCTTCAGAGTTAGCCACTTTCTCTTTAAGAAAAGCAAGTGCAATCTCCTTTTGTTTATCATTCGGCAATATCTCTATCTTATCGTCATATTTACAAGGGTTATAAAATGAAATGCACTCTCCTGTATCACCATTGATCCATTGCTCTCTTACCCCATCACTGTATTTGTGAATGGTATCATGATATAACGGACCATCCGATGACTCCTCATATGTCAACTCATACTCGGTTCCTTGCATGTTGACTTTAAGGGTTCGGATCAC
>JAFNZX010000233.1 GCA_017382615.1 Clostridia bacterium
AGCCGCTGCGCGGCAGCTTCCCCCCGGGGGACGCCTGTTGGGCGCGTACCCGCATTGTTTGGATGCCCGCTATGAGTTTTCCTTAACTTAATGACATTGGGTCAAGGGCAGAGCCCTTGTTACCCGTCGCAACGAGCAACATCATCCTACGGCATTTTAATTTGCGAAGCAAATATGTTCTTCTTTGTGCCTCTTTGCTCAAAAAGAACGGAGAGAACTTCCTCACATAAAATCCCAACAAAACAAGCGACCTTGGAAATCCAAGGTCGCTTATCTTTTGCTTTGCTTATTCTGTTACAAGCTCCAGCTTTTCCACGTCAAAGCGTTCACCGTTGAGCACGTAGTAGTATCCGTCGATATACACGCCGCGCATGCCGGACAGATTGCCTGCCGAGCCGGGATACTCGATATGCAGCACCTCATTGAGCTTTTCGCCGTCAAAGTGCAGCACGATATAGCCAAAGTGGTAGTTGTCCCATTTGAAAACGCTGTTGTCAAGATAGATCTGATCCCAGGTATAAATGCCAAGACCGATCAGCCCGTTCTCGCGGTCGATATAATAGCACTTGTACTCGGGAGCGTATTCGACGAAGGGACGCTCGTACTTGCAGTAGGATTCTACGCCGTATGCACCCTCGGTGTAGATCTCCAGCTTGAGCTTGTGCCACTCGTCACCCTGACCGATGCCCAAGAGGAATCCGTCGCCAAAGTCAACAAGGCTGGTCGAAAAGCCTGCAATCGTGCCGGTCTCCTTGACCGTGATACTAGAAAGGTCGGAAAGGTCAAAGAAGAATACGGGGTCGGTCTGCTGTATCGCGGTGCAGGCGTATGCGGTATTACCCTCGAAGCGTGCGGATTTGACGACCTCGCCTACGGGCGCGAATTTTTCAACCGAGGCAGCGATCTGCATGGTGGCAAGATCAATGACGAACAGGCTTGCGCTGGTGTTGCCGCCACGCGCGGGCATGAGCGCTATTTCATGATTTCCGTAGTAGGATCTTACCCGTTTGGTGTTTTGCTGCGTGGTAGTGAACACGCGCAGCATGCCCTCGTACTCGTCCATGCTGTACTGGTCAAGCACGTAGCCGTCCACAATCACAGAGCCGCGCTTATCAAAACCGTCCGCGCTATAGCCGATGCAGGAGATCTCGCTGACCGTGGTGTAGTGCTGCATGCCGTTTTCGATCGCACCGTATTCATAGTAGCTTCTGGTGGCATAGATCGCGTCCTTGGACACGTACGCGTCCTCTGCGTAGGAAAGGCAAGCGACAGCGTCCTTGACCGTCGTGCCGGCGTCGTCCATGAGCAGCATGACCGTGTAGCTTGCTTGGCTGAGCGTCTCGGGAGCGATGATATCATCGGGGGCAAGACTGTACGATTTATCCGTAGTTGCAATTTCCGGGATGAAGGTGCGCGTGTCGCCAAAATCCACCGAGCGGCAGTTCATGGTAGTCATGAGCAAAAGCCCGTGCTCGGTCAGACGGGAGGAGAGGTACTGCCCCGAAACGTCCACGTGGGAGATCTCCTTGACCAGCTTGGGATCGCTGACGTCCAGCGTGACGATCCTGGTCATATTCACGTAATATCGGTCAGCCTTTTCCATATATTGACATATGGCGGTCAGCGTGCGGCAATCGGACGAGAGGAAAAATTCCTTTGCAAAAAAGGCGTCCTTTCCGTATTGGGCTAAGTGATACGTGCCCAACAGTCGGCTGTCCTCGCCCTCAATGCTAAAGATGCGCAGCGTGCTGCTGGAAAGGTAATACATGTGCGTATCGCTGCGCTTGATCAGGTCGGCTTCGATGACGCCGGAAACCTGGTTATCGGTCACCTCTTGGTAGTTGCCCGTTCCGGTCATGTTCTCGGCTTCACCGGGAGCCATGGGAGCCCAATCCTCCGCCTTGGCAAACAGATTGGAGGGCAGGTCAAGCAGCAGCTCGAAGGTGTTTTTGTATTCGGGGGGATCGTAATTGTATTCGTTGAGCTTCTCAATGATGCTGTAGTATTCGCTGTCCGCGTATTTTCTCACGCGGGGCGGCGTGGCTTTATAGGGGATAAAGAGTGCAAACGTGCCGGCAAGCAGCACAAAGCACATGCAGGCGGCGATGATGCTCAGCATGCGCACGGTTTTGCCGCTGCGCGCCTTGCGGTGTGCACCCGTGGGTGCGGCTTCGGCAACGTACTTGTCGTCCACACCGTCCAAGGACTTGAGCCATTCTTTCTTTTTCATATATCGATACCTTCTTTCTCCAGATACTCTTTGAAGGACCTGCGCGTGCGGTGCAGCATGACCTTGACGTTGGCAGGGGACAGCCCCGTTTCTCCGGCGATCTGCTCAACGGTGCACATGTACCAGTACCGCTGCAGAAATACGATGCGCGTGCGATCGGGCAGCGTGGCAAGAAAGCCGTTGATGGCTGCGTGCAGGGTAGTCTGATCGGCAAGGGAGGGGGAGTCGTCGGGAATGCATTGCCAGTATTCATCCGCAATCTGCTGCGTTTCGGAGCCGCGCTTGCCCGCGTGGTCAAAGCCGTAGCGATCAAGTGCTAAATTGCGGGTGATCTTGCCAAGAAATGCCTGCAGGACAGTCGGACGCTCCGGGGGCATGGCGTTCCATGCGCGCACCCAGGTGTCGTTGACGCATTCCTCGTCATCCTCGTGGTTGTGCAGGATGTTGTCGGCAATGCGGTAGCAGTATTTGCCGTATTTTTGTGCTGACTGTTCAATCGCTGCTTCAGAGCGCTCCCAGTACAGGGCAACGATTGTTTTGTCGTCCACGTGTGCCACCTCCTTGTGCTGTGGTGTTTTGTCCTTCACCTATAAAGACGGAAAATGGTATCGATTGGTTACACGAAAAAGTAAAAAAGTTCAAAAAATTTCAAAAAAGCCCGCAAAGGGCGGACAATAAGGAGTACCGGAATTCAGGGAGGGAGCGCGAGTATCTCCCGAGTGTCATCCTGAGCGAAGCGCGTTGCGCGAAGTCGAACTTTTGCGGAATGTAGTGTCCGTTGCGCGAGCAGGACACGGAATAGAGCAAAAGCGCAAATATTCGCCAAAGGCGAATTGCAGCGGGATCTCCGATGGGTTTGCGGGGTGTCTGCTAAGCCTTTGTTTCATTTTCGAAGTAATCCTGAACCGATTACGTTCAAATGTTACTTTGTGCAGACAAGCGTGTCATAAACCGTTTACAGATCCCGCTGCGCGCCAGTCGCGCTTGCGGTTTTGCTTCGTTTCGCGCCATTTCGCAATTTTTGCGAAATACCGCTGCACTCTGCAAAACTTCGACTTCGCAAAAATCCCAATCGAGATCCTTCGCTTGGAACGAGGATGACAGATTGGGATTTTTGCTACGCTCAGGATGACACTCGGGGTGGCGTTTATTTATGATACGGCGTGCCCTTGATGATGGTCATGGCGCGGTAGGTTGCTTCCAGCAAAATGACGCGCATGAGCTGGTGCGGAAAGGTGAGTGCCGATACGGACAGGCGCAAGTCACACGCGCTCTTGACGCACGGCGCAAGCCCGAACGACGAGCCGATCACCAATACCACCTCGCTGTGTGTCTGCCCGATCTCCTCAAATTTCTTTGCCAGCTGTTCACTTGAGAGCTGCTTGCCCTCCACGCACAGCGCAATCTTGTATGCGCGCGGTGACATATTTGCCAAAATCAGCTTGGCTTCTGCCTCCAGCGCCGCTTCAATCTCCTTTGCGGAGGGCTTGTCCGCGAGCTTGACCTCGGATAAATTCACCTCGGTGAACTTGCAGTAAGCTCCCAGCCTTTTCTTGTATTCCTCGGCAGCCTCGCGCAAGTACGACTCCTTGAGCGTGCCGATCGTGATCAATTTTACATTGAGCATACGTTCTCCTTACGATACAACAAAAATGAAAATTTGCAAGGCAAATTTTTACCGCAACGTTCCGCATTATGCGGAACATTTCACTTGCGCGCAGCGTGAATTTCACTTTTGCAAAGCACAAATTTCACATTTCGCCAGCGGCGAAATATTTCACTGCACGAAAGCCGATTACGGAAGTAACCAGCTTACGTGCACGGGGTCTGCCACGCGCAGATTGAAATCCTTGTCACCAATGGCGCAAAAGGTTTCGTGGAAGGCAAGGCGAGGGGTGTTGTTTTGCTCGGAAAGGTGCGCGAGCAGTATGTTCTTGGTGCCGCCGGCATAAAGCTGTGCGGCAACGGCGGCGCACTCCTCATTGGGCAGGTGTCCCTTTTTGCCGCGGATGCGCAGCTTGAGGTCATAAGGGTAAGGCCCGTCCATGAGCATGTCGGGGTCGTGGTTGGACTCCAGTACCACGCTCTCGCAGCCCAGCAGATTTTGCATGATCTCGTCGGTCACGTGCCCGATATCGGTTGCGTACGCAAGATGCGTGAGCTGCTCGCCCTCAATCATAAGCCTATAGCCAACGCTTGCGCGGCTGTCGTGCGGTGTGCGGAACGCCTGCACGGTCACGTCGCCTACCTGCACGCGGCAGGAAGCGGCGTCCGGATAAACGTGTAACAGCTCCTCCAAATGCGGTGCATCCCTGAGGATGCGCTCGGCGCTTGCGCTTTGCACGTGGATGGGCAGGGGATAGCGCTTGCAAAAGACGGCAAGCGCGTCGATGTGGTCGCGGTGCTCGTGCGTGATGAACACCGCGTCCAGTGCGTCGGGAGAAACTCCGATCTCGGCAAGTGCTGCCGTAACAGCCTTGCAGTTCTTGCCCATGTCAATCAGAATTTTGGCTCCGGGTGTTTCTATATACGTGCAGTTGCCCTTGGAGCCGGAAAACAGGGTACAGATACGGTAGTTTGCCATATACTTACCCCAGCATGCTGCCAAACAGTGTGGGAAGGGCAGTCAGGATCAAAAAGTCAATGGCAAGCGGTACGAAAGCGGTAAACAGTACCACGATCATCCACTTGGATTTGCGCTTGCGCTCCACGCCGTTTTGAATAAATGCAACCTTTTCGTGCTCGCTCATGGTGTCCGGCAGCATTTCCGGCGTGACGTTGTCGCGCGTAAAGGCGCGGTTATAAATAATGTAAGCAATCAGAAAGCCCGTGCCTACGGCGGCGTAAAGTGCCATAATGCCAATGCCAACCACCTGCGCTACGATCATGTCCTCGAAAAAATGCGAGCCTGCAAGGGAAACGATGCAGAAATAAAACAGTGTGGATACCGCCGAGCAGCCCAACACCAGCGCAAACAGCAGCTTTTGCTCCTTGGTAACGGGCTTGCGCTCGCGAGGCCGGCGCTGCTCTTTTGGCTGATTTGGCAGCATGGGGCTTGAATTTTTTTGGAAAAATCCCATGTTTGCCTCCGCTTATGCGATTTTGCACGCACCGATCCGGCGGATGTGCAGGGGCAGACAAGCACCCGCGCCGAAC
>JAFNZX010000234.1 GCA_017382615.1 Clostridia bacterium
CATCAGTTGCGCATCGTCCGCGCGCAGATCGGTGCTCGCCTGCACGCCCACACTGCCCCAGTCATACGATGCAGATACCCAATCCACCTCGTATTTGAAAAATTCCTCAAACAACGCCTTTGCCACGCGTGCGGGAATACAATTATGCCCCGTGGCATTTCCCTCTGCATCGGTAATGACCGAGCCGTTGCAGCCTACCATAAAATCATAAGGCACGTTGTCCTTGTCCAAAAACTTTTTGATCGAGCCCAAATTTCTGCCACTGACAAGCCCGAACAGGTTGCCTGCCGCGCGCCACGCATGGATCGCCTCGATGTTTTCCCTGCTGACCTCGCCCAGCACGTTGAGCGTGCCGTCGTAGTCACTTGCCAATATTTTCATGCCAAATACCTCTCAATCAACGCTGCCACGCTTTCGGTTGTGCGGCTGACCTGCTCAAGCACGCCGGGCATGGAGTTTTGCATCGCATAACCGCAAAAATCGGGAGCGGTCAGCATGGCAAGGTCGTTGTCACCGTCTCCCACGGTCAAAATCAGCTCAGGGTGCAGGTCGCGCAACTCGAGCAAGCGACGAATGCCCACCGGCTTGCCCGCTTGGGTGCTGATAAAGTCCACGCCAAAAATACCGGGCATAATGCACTGCACCTCGCTACCAAACGCAGCCCTACAATCGTCGCGCAAGCGCGTTGCCTTGTCGGCATCCAAAAAATTGGCATGCATTTGCGTCACGGGATATATGCGATTACCGTCAATGATCAACGCGCCATCCTGCACGCAGACTTGGCTTTCGGGCGTGACCAGCACGCTTGCCTCGTCAAAGGACACCGAAATATGGCGCGGCTCATGCGTGCGAATCTTGGCGAGCAGCTGTGCAGCCAGCTCTGTTGGAATAGCAATACACTCGGCGGCGTTGCCGTACTCGTCCGAGACCGCGGCGCCGTTATTGCCGATCAAAAAGTCGTATTCTACGCCATCCTTTGCCATAAACTCGCGCAAATAGCGCAAATATCTGCCGCTGACCATGCCAAACAAATTGCCCGCAGCACGCCACGCACGAATAGCCTCGATATTTTCCTTGCTGACCACGCCGCCCACGTTGAGCGTGCCGTCGTAGTCACATGCTAAGATCTTCATGCGATAACCAGCTTTCCAAAGTATTCGGGACGGTGGAAATCGGGCTTCTCCGTACCCACGCGGCTCCAAGAGCCGTAATGCGGCACGGCAGTTTCGTCACCGCACTTATAAAAGTTGCCTCTGAAGGCATATCCGGGCACAAATACATCCGCGTCAATACCGTAAACGCCCTTGATGACCGAGAACGGAATACGCGCCACGATGCCCCATTCTTCATCCGTAACAAAACCCTCGACCGTCGGCAGCGCACCGCACACGTCCAAGGTGGGCACGCGCTCGTATCTGTCCTTTCCCACGCAGGAAAGCAGCGCACCGCGCGCGTTCATCTCCATGTTGAGATACTTGTCCGCAGTATTGTCCCACGTTGCAAAAAATTCCAGGCAGGAATCTGTATAAATGGGCTGATTATACGCGGTATACACCGCGCGGGGATGCTTTTCGCGGCACACCATGCGCAAAGTAAAGCCGTAGCCCTCGATTTTGATCAGCTGTGCGTAAGCATCCGGCGTGTATGCGTCGCTCCATGCGTACTGATCGATCGCAGCGCGCGGCACGTTTGCCCAATCCGTGGGCACTTCGGCATAAGTCAAAATTCTGTATTCCTGCATAACAGACCTCCAGGGTGTTTTTATACGTTTATTATAACAGAAAGGCGATGGATTGTCAATTCCCAATGAATCGCTCCTTGAGATATTATGTGAGGAAACCGATTCCGTTCTTTTTGAGCAAGGAGCTGCAAAAAGAACCAAAAACAGCGCAGGAAAAGTTTCGCGCCTGCGGGCGCGACGAGGGCTACGCGCCCTCGACCTGCGCCGCCTTTTGAAAAAGGCGGGCGAAAACTTTTCATCGTGGGGCGCGTCCGTATAATGAAAAGACGGCATTTCTGCCGTCTTTTTCGCGTTAAATATAATAGTTTCCGTCAGCATCCAAGGTAATTGCCGTTTCAAAGAACGCGCGGGATGCGTTAACCAGATGCTCGTTATCTACACAAGCTGCAGTCTCATAAGACGAGTGCATTGCAAGCTGCGCCATACCGATATCCACGGTGTTGACCGGCAACAAGGTATCCGCAATGCTGCCAAGCGTGGAGCCGCCCGCGCTGTCCGAGCGATTTGCGAAGGGCTGGGTAGGCACGCCCGCTCTTTTACACATACCTTGGAACAGCGCGCAGGAAATGCCGTCGGTTGCATAGCTCTGCGATGCGTTTGCCTTGATGACCACGCCGCCGCCCATGCGCGGTGCGTTCTGTGCATCCGAAAGCTCGGGATGATTGGGATGCTTTGCGTGAGCATTATCCGCAGACAGCATCATGGACGTGGGCAATACGCGACGCAGATCCACACCCTGCGTCTGGCATACGCGCTCCAGTACGTCACGCATCCACAGTGCACCCGCGCCTTGCTTGGTGCGGCTGCCCGTTTCCTCATTATCAAAGCAAGCCCAAACCTGCAGGGTATTCTCTGCCGTATCTGCCTGCAAAAGTCCCTGCAGCGTGCCGTACGCACACATGAGATTGTCAATGCGCGGCGCGGAGAAAAACGCGTCATCCGCCCCCCAAATGGTAGCGGGCGTACGGTTATAGAGGTACAGATCCGAGCCTACAACGTCCTCCGCCTTCACACCTGCCGCCTCTGCGACCTGTGAGGTCAGCGTGCCCTTGGCACTCGACATGCCA
>JAFNZX010000235.1 GCA_017382615.1 Clostridia bacterium
CAAGGCTCAACTTCATCATTTCATTTTCCTCTCTACATCAATAATTATTTCCATTTGTTCTTATCGTGTCAATACACCGAGGACACCAAATTGTATTTGGATCTTCAGGATCATTGTATTGATAGCGCGTAGGATTATTATCAGAACGTTCAACAACACATCTGTGATTTAAGTCCGGATCGTGATGTACGATGACACCGTACAAATGCGATAATTCATGCAGCATAACCAATATACCGTATGTATTATCCTCTTGTTGCCCAACTGTACTGCAAATTATTGGGTAATTATAATCGGATAGCGCTTGAGGACCATTGAACGAATGCTCTGTGCGAGATGATGCATAACATGGATCATGCCCAGTAAAACCAAATCGTATCGTGCTTTCCGGAATACCTATTATTAAATTGTTTCGCAACCGAGTAATACTTTTGCAATGGCTATCATATTGAAAGCCTACTGATGAATTATTTATCATAGGATTGTCAGAATAGCATAACACACACTCTTCCTCAAAAACGCAGTCACAATTCATCTCGAGATCTTCTGTCAAAGGCTCGTTCTGTTCGCTCGAAGTCTCGCTTTGTGCGGACTCCGAGCCCGCGTCTTGTGTGACCGTGGGCGTTTCGGTCTGCTCGGTTTGTTGTTCGCCCGCGTATACGGGCAGCGAGGAAAGCACAAGCAAAAGTGCAAGCACGATTGCAAGTGCAGGGCATGTCAGCCACTTTTTTCGGGTTTTTCGGTCAATAGTCGTGGGGGTCATTTTCATTATCATCACTCCTTTTTATTATTTCTGTGACTCCACGCGGCTCGTTGACCAAGAATAGTATACCATAATTTCCATGATTTGTCAAGTATTTTTGTGCATTGTGCGCACGCCGGAGCATTGTAACGCATAAAAATCGGGCAGAGCCTTGCGGCTCTGCCCTTTTTTGCTATTTGCTTTACTTACCCTGTGCAAGCTCTGCCTTATGCTTTTCCATAAGTGCCTTGATCTTGTCAACGGGATCCAGCAGCTCACTGATGGTGGTGTCGTGGTTGAGCGTCTCGATAATGTAGGATACGTACTTGGACATATCAACCTCAACGAACCAAGGCTTCTCTGCCAGCTCGGGACGGCGGTACACCAGATTGGTGGACAGCACACGGTCGATAATACCGTTCTCGTACGCCTTGTCAAACTTATCGCAGCCGTCAGTAAACAGACCGAAGGATGCACATGCAAATACGCGCTTAGCGCCTCTGCTCTTAAGCTGGGTAGCAACGTCCAAGAGGGATTCGCCCGAGGAGATCATGTCGTCCACGATCAGCACGTCCTTGCCGTGCAGATCCTGACCGAGGTACTCGTGCGCCTCGATGGGGTTTTTGCCGTTGACCACGATGGAGTAGTTACGGCGCTTGTAGAACATACCGATATCCAGTCCCAGCACCGAGGAGAAGAACATGCATCTCTGCATAGCACCCTCGTCGGGAGAGATGATCATCATGCTGTCCTTATCGATGATGACGTCGGGCACGCTGCGTACCAGTGCCTTGATCATCTGGTAGGTGGGTCTGACGTCGTCAAAGCCTTCCAGCGGAATGGCGTTACAAATTCTGGGGTCATGTGCGTCAAAGGTGATGATGTTGGAAACACCCATTGCCACCAGCTCCTGCAGCATCAGCGCACAGTCAAGTGACTCGCGTGCCTGTCTGCGGTGCTGTCTGCCCTCGTACAGCATGGGCATGATAACAGTAATTCTTCTTGCCTTACCTGCAATTGCGGCGATGATACGCTTGAGGTCTGCGTAGTGGTCATCGGGACTCATGGGGACGGTCATACCGTACATCTTATAGGTAACGCTATAATTAAATACGTCACAGATGATATACACGTCCTGTCCGCGCATGGACTGCTTGATCAGTGCCTTTGCCTCGCCCGTGCCGAATCTGGGGCAGGATACGTTGACCAGATAGGTATCGTCCACGGAAAGTCCGTGCCAATCCTTGAGATAGTAATCTACCTTTTTACCGATCTCCTCACAACCGCGCATGCATACTACGCTAAGCTCGCCAAACTGCTGTTCCTTCATGTTGTACCTCCGTTTTTTAATGATGCCAATTATCAGATATTACTGCAGCTTGCAGAAACGTGCGTACGCCTCGTCCCAAGCCTCTCTTTCAGTGCAGGGCTCGTAGTGCTTCATCTCAAAGGAATTTGCAACAACGACTCTTGCTTCCGCAAGATCCTTGATCTCGCCCTGTGCGATTGCCTGGGAGATCAGGTTACCGATTGCGGTTGCCTCTTCGGGACCTGCGCATACGGGAATGCCGCACGCGTCTGCGGTCATCTGAGACAGGAACTTATCCTTGGTGCCGCCGCCCACGACGTTGATCATGGTTGCGGGCTTACCCTGCAGTCTGCCAATGGTATCTACGGTATAACGGTACTTCAGAGCCAGCGACTCATAAATGCAGCGAACAACCTCGCCAACCGTTTCGGGAACGGGCTGACCGGTCATGCGGCAGTAATCGCGGATCTTTTCGGGCATATTGCCGGGGGTGTTGAAGGTCTTGTAGTCGACGTTGATGAGCGAGCGGAAGGGGGTGCATTCCTTTGCCCAAGCTTCCATCTGTGCAAAGGAGTAGTCCTTGCCTTCTCTCTTCCACTGTCTTCTGGATTCCTGAATGATCCAAAGACCCATGATATTCTTAAGGAATCTGATCGTGCCCTCTGCACCGCCCTCGTTGGTGAAGTTAGCGGCTCTTGTTGCATCGGTGATCAGCGGAGCATCCAGCTCTGCGCCCATAAGCGACCAAGTGCCGGAGGAAATGTAAATGAAGTCCTTCTTGGTAGCGGGTACTGCGATCACGGCAGATGCGGTATCGTGAGATGCGGTGGTGTAGACCTGAATGCGGTTCTTACCAACCTCATCGGTGATGGAAGGCAGCAAGCCGCCAAGGCAAGTGCCGGGCTGCACCATGGGAGCAAACTTGCTCTCGGGAATGCCGAGCTTGGAGAGCAGCTCGCCTGCGATCTTTCTGGAATTTGCGTCCAGCACCATGCCGGTGGAAGCAATGGTATATTCGGTTGCCATCTTACCGGTCAGGAAGTAGTTAAGCAGGTCGGGGATGAACAGGATCTTGTCGGCTCTGTCAAATGCTTCGCCGTTGTCTCTCTTTTCAACAGCCAGCTGATTGAGGGTGTTGAAGTCGATTGCCTGGATACCGGTCACGCCGTAGATCTCTTCGGGAGATACGAAGTTCTTGACGTAGTCGGTCACGTTCTCGGTTCTTGCGTCACGGTAGTGGATGGGGTTTGCCATCAATCTGCCGTTTTTGTCGATCATACCGTAGTCAACGCCCCAGGTATCAATACCCATGCTGGCGATGTCGTCACCGTCGATGACGGTCTTGGTAATCGAGTTCTTGATCTCAAAGTAGATGCGCAGGATATCCCAGGTAAATCTTCCGTTGACGTACATAGGGTCATTGGAGAATCTGTGATTCTCGCGCAAGGTCAGCTTTTCGCCGTCGAAAGAGCCAACGATACCTCTGCCGCTGGACGCGCCAAGGTCGATGGCAAGCATTTTTAATTCAGCCATAATACCCTCCCAAGTGTTTTTATAGGTTGACATAAATAGTGATAGTACATTATACCACAAAATTTGCAGCATTGTGTGAACTATATGTGAACGATGCGGCTTTTTACAATGTTTTTTTCAAACGAACTAAAGCAATCCCCCGTATGCACCCATAAATTTGTAGGGGCGAGAATTTCGGCAAAGCCGAAATATGTGATCGCCCGCGGGCGACCGCAGGTCGCCCCTACGGATGAAATGCGGGCGATTCGTGAATCGCCCCTACGATTTCAAATCAAAGTAACGCCAAAATCTCTGCTGCGTTGGTATCCGGCTTGGCCTTGGGCATGACGTGGGACACGATGCCCTGCTCGTCGATAATAAAGGTGCAGCGCACGACGCCAAAGCCCAGCTTGCCGTACAGCTTCTTTTCCGTCCACGCGCCATAGGGCTCAATCGCAGCCTTTTCGGGGTCGGAAAGCAAGATAAAGGGCAGATTGTACTTTTCTGCAAACTTGACGTGCGAGGCGGTGCTGTCCTTGCTGATGCCGATGACTACGACGTCCTTTTGCTTGAACTGCTCGTACGCGCCCGCAAATGCGCACGCCTGGCGGGTACAGCCCGGGGTATTATCCTTGGGATAGAAATACACGACTACCTTTTTGCCAAGGAAGTCGGAAAGGGATACTTGATTGCCAAACTGATCGCATAGTGTAAAATCGGGTGCTTTTTGTCCTACTGTAAGCATATTTTATCTCCTTTTTGTTTGCTTTTTATTATTTTTCCTCGACCTGCTTGCCGCAGATATGCTCGGGTGTGAGCTTGAGCAGCAAGGTGCCTTTGGCAAGGCGGTCAAGCTCATGCTCGATAAAGGCGTCGTCCTTGGTAAATTGCTTGCTCAGTGCACGGCATACGGGCACGATGATCTCTTCATCGCGGATCATTTCCACGCGTCCGAACACCACCACGCTGCGCACCAAGAGAGCCCAATCGCCCGGAATGGGCTTGCCCGGCTCGGTTACGCAATAGCACACCTTGTCCGAGGCGGTCAATGATTCGGTACGGTGGCTGCTGACTCTTCTGCCCGTGTGGAAATACAGGCAACCGTCATCGGGGTTATAATAGTGATTGATGGGCGTTGCATAGGGGTAGCCGCCGTCACCGTTGACGCTGAGCACGCCGCGCCTTTGCTTGCGTAAAATCTTGATACTGTCTTCCCGTGACAGCTGCTTGCTTTGTCTGACCATTTCGCGGAACATATCAGGTCTCCTTGTCTATATGTAAGATGTATATAGTATACCACATTCCCCCGTCTTTCGTCAAGCGATATTGACATGCTTTTTTTGTTGTGGTATAATATGGATAATACATACGAAGGACGGTGCCACTTATGCAATACAGAAAATTAGGTAATACAGGACTTATGGTCAGCGAAATCGGTGTGGGCGGCGAATGGTTGGAGAGACATAACGCCGAGGAAGTCAAGGCTGTCATGGACGCTTGCTATGCCCGGGGCATCAACATTGTGGACTGCTTTATGTCCGAGCCAAACGTACGCACCAATATCGGTAACGCCATCAAGGACAATCGCGAAAATTGGATCGTGCAGGGACACGTTGGCTCTGCATGGCGCGACGGTCAGTACGTGCGCACCAGAGATATGGACGAGGTCAAGGCTGCGTTTGCTGATCTGCTTGCACGTTTTCGGACAGATTACATTGATCTTGGCATGATTCATTTTGTTGATAAGCTGGACGACTGGAACACGGTGCTGGAGTGCGGATTTATGGACTACATGATCGAGCTGAAAAACAGCGGCGCGATCAGACACATCGGGCTTTCCACGCACAACACCACCATTGCGCGTCTTGCCGTGGAGCACGGCGCGGTGGAGGTCATTCTGTTCTCGCTCAATCCCGCGTACGACCTGCTGCCGCCTACCGAGAATATTGACGATTTCTTTGTAGACGAATACGATGCGAAATTTGCGGGCATTGACCCGGAGCGTGCCGATCTTTACAAGCTTTGCGAGCAGAAGGGCGTGGCAATCACGGTTATGAAGGGGCTTGGCGGTGGCAGACTCTTGGATGCCAAGCGTTCGCCCTTTGGCGTTTCCCTCACCCCCGTGCAATGTCTGCACTATGCCCTGACCCGCCCTGCGGTGGCAAGCGTGCTGATCGGCTTTGATAACGTGGAGCAAATTCCCGCATCGCTGGCTTATGAGAGTGCTACAGAGGATGAAAAGGACTATGCCACCGTGCTTGCAAACGCGCCCAGACACGCGTACAGCGGTCAGTGCACCTATTGCGGACATTGCAAGCCCTGCCCTGTCAATATCGATATTGCCATGGTCAATAAGCTCTACGACCTTGCCACCATGCAGGA
>JAFNZX010000004.1 GCA_017382615.1 Clostridia bacterium
AACAGGGGAGATACTCCGCTTGGAGTATCTCCCCATGGGCACGCTTTTCGATTTAATAATTCTTAATGTTTGTTTTTCCGTTTATATGATATAATGGATACAATGACACAAGAAAGGAACTTTCATCATGTTGTATCCGATTTTTCACAAGTTCTTGGCAGACAAGCAGGGCGATGAAATATTTACCTGCTTTTCCCTTTGGCATTGGGCATATATCATTTTCGTACTTGCAGCCATCCTTGCTGTGATACTTGCGCTGCGCGGCAAAAAACAAGAAAGCAAGGATCGCGTGCTTGCATGGCTGAGCGCCGTCCCCTTTACGCTTTATATGGCTGACTTTTTCTTAATGCCCCTGGCGTACGGTGAAATTGACGTGGACAAGCTCCCCTTCCACGCCTGCACCTCTATGAGCATTCTGATATTTGCAAGCACGCACTTTCCGTCATTGCGAAAATTCCGCGTGCACTTTGCTCTGCTCGGCTTTATTTCCAACCTCATTTACGTTGCCTACCCCTCGGGCGTCATGGCTTACGAAATTTCTCCCCTTTCCTACCGCGTTGTGCAGACCATGCTGTTTCACAGCTGCATGATGATCGCATGCCTTTCCGTGCTGATCCACGA
Source organism: Clostridia bacterium (assembly GCA_017382615.1). Taxonomy (GTDB): domain Bacteria; phylum Bacillota; class Clostridia; order Oscillospirales; family CAG-272; genus SVQP01. The sequence goes on from JAFNZX010000004.1 coordinate 622, forward strand.
CCGCTACCCCTTGCACGTCCAAAATTGCTATCGCGATTTGTGCGTGTTGGGCGGCATGACCGTTTGGGCAACCGTCGGCAATGCCTCCTACAGTGGGCAGCTTGGCGACTACAATCACAGCTTCAACTGGTTTTTCGTGCGCCGCGATCCGCTGGGTATTCTCCCCGAAACCGTTGCACCCTACCTTGCGCCCATCGTGAATATCATCGCATTTTTCGGCATTGAGATGATCATATATCTCATCTTCCATCTGATCCGCCGTAAGAAAGCAGTAAAATAATTTAAATTTTTCATTTTTTTTCAAAATAGTCGAACTTTTTGCGCAAAATAAGCGTCTATATAGGTGATGACATATTTCCCCCTGAAAGGAGCTTGCAACATGAAAAAACCTTTCACAAAAATTTCAGCCTTGAATCTTTTGGCGCACGTGTGTTACGTTGCACTTGCGGCGCTATTCTTTTGGATTACCTCACTTTTAGAGGTTCCCTTTCATAATGGTGGCTTGTATATCGTATTTTTCTTTATATCAATTCCTATGATATTGTTTCACCCACTGTTTTCCTATGGCTTTAGCATCGCGAGCATTGTCAGCTCTGCGATGGCGTTACGCAAAGGCGAGCGCAGAGGGATCAATATTCTGCTGATCGTGCTGTGCGCATTGATCATTCTTGCCACCACCGCCGGCCATGCGTGGTTCTGGTGGTTTTGCATCCTCAACGGCGCGTGAAAACACCTCTGATTTCTTTTAAGGAGTTCTCCAAATGAAAAAATCCTCTAAAATACCAACAATCATTGCATACGTGCTGCTTGGCGTATTGGCAACGGCTGCCATCGGTCTTTTTGTGGCGCAAACCGCGCGCAACGGCTGGGCAGTGGACAAATCCGACGCCATCAAATTTGGCTTTCTCATGATCTGCCTTGGGCTGACTCTGGTCAAGCTGATCGGCAAAACGAGCGGCCCCTCGCTGCGCCAATATGAAAAATCCTTTGCAAAGGAGATCGGCTCTGCCTTCTCCGCACCCGATCAAAAGCGTCAAAAACGTGCGCTGCTGACCGCGATTGAACGCTACAACCGCGACAAATTCAACGGTGCCGTGGCAAGGCTGCAGGCTTTGCGCCGCGAATGCCGCACGCAGGACGATTACAACGCCGTGCTGCTGTTCTTGGCATTGACCTACACCGACGCAGGCTGCGAGGACGACGCCATTGCCACTTATGAGGAGCTGGTCAAATACTCCCCCACGCACTCGACCGCATGGTCCAATCTCGGCTTGCTTTACAGAAAGCAGGGCAACAACGACAAAGCCATTACTTGCTACGAAAATGCCATCAAGGGAGATGAAAGCAATCCCTTCGCATGGAACAACTTAGCCATTGCGCATCTGTCCGCATCCAACTGGCAAAAGGTCGTGCAGCCCGCCCTGCACGCGATCTCGATCAAGTCGGATATGTACCAAGCGGAGGCGGCTCTTTGCGTTGCCTACTTTGCCATGGGCGACAAGGAACAGAGCAAAAAATACTTTGACAGCGCCGTTTTGCACGGGGAACGCGCCGACGCGCTGCGTTCTGTTCTGAACGGGCTGCACACAGGCGAGATCACATTTACCACCGCAAACGAGGTGCGCGAGGAGGTAGTGCGCGCGAACGGGCATTTGCAGCGTGATACCGCGCTGCCTATGGTGGAAATTCGCCTCCCCGCCCCTGACGACGGCAACCGCTCCCGCATTGGCGGTGCGCCCATTGACAAAAACGTGCCGCTTGACAGCAAGGGCGCGCCCATGAAGCTGCTTGCAGCCATTTGGTGCTCCGAGGTGCGCGGTGTGCCCGATTTCCCCACATGTGGTGTGCTGCGCTTTTACGTAGCCGACAACGACGTGTACGGTGCAGATTTCGATCACCCCAACGAGCAATCCGACTTCCGCGTGCTTTATGACGAGGACGAAAGTGCCTTTGACGGAGCTTTGCGCGACGATCCCACGGTCAGCGGCTCCTTCCCCGTTCAGCACGCCCTGCCCGTGCGTCTGACCCCCGCAGTGGGTTCTGTCCGCTCGGGTGATTACAGATTTGTGGAATGCGTCAACGCTGCGCTGCTCAAGGCGGGTGCGGAATACACCTTTGACGAGCTTGAGGACGAGGAAACCGATTACCTGCACGAGCAAAACGCTTACGCAGGTCACCGTATCGGCGGTTACCCCTGTTTTGAGCAGTTTGACCCGCGCGACGATGAGCCTGCACTGCAGAAATACGACACCCTGCTGCTCCAGATCGTCAGCCACACCGCTCCCGACGAGCAGGGTCGCGAGCAGGAGCTGATCATGTTCGGTGACGAGGGCGGCTGCCAGTTCTTTATCCCCTCGGAAAAATTGCGCAACAAGGATTTTTCGGATGTGATGTATTCGTGGGATTGCGGTTGATCGTAAAATGATAGAAGCCCTTGCCGCGGCAGGACATAAAGCCCCGCCCTACGGAGGATGGCGTTGCTTACCCGCCCCGAAACGCTCCCGTGGATGCGCGAACGGCAACGGGCATGCGCGGGTGATACACCTGTAGGGGCGACCATTGGTCGTCCCACCGAACGATTTTGATTGCTTTCATCCGAGCGGTTTTTCGAATGGGTTTGCTTGGGACGACCAATGGTCGCCCCTACAGGGTCGTGCCTATTCGCGCGTCCGTAAGGATGTGTATCGCTCAGGATGACACATAATGGGATGCACATCCTTGGGTAAGCCGAAAAACTTCCCCATATTGTTCATGCATAATATTGCAATCCCTTTTGATCCGTGCTATAATAAAAGAAAAATGCCGGAGGTACAGGTATGAAAACAGCAATTTGGGGTGTTTGGCACGTACACGCGCCCGATTATACGAAAACCGCTTTGCAGCACGGCGAGGTGCTGGGCTTTTACGAGCCCGACGACGCGCTTGCCGCTGCCTTTTCCGCGCACTTTGACATTCCGCGCTTTGCTACAGCAAAAGAGCTGCTTGCAAGTGACGCCGAGGGTGTGATCGTTTGCTCGGCAACGAACACCCACGCCGACGACATGGTCAAAATTGCGAACGCGGGCAAGCACATCTTTACCGAAAAGGTGCTTGCGCTGACCGATGCGGACTGCGCGCGCGTGCAAGAGGCGGTCAAGACAAACGGTGTGCAATTCGTCATTTCCCTGTTTCAGAAATATCTCCCCTCCCGCCGTGCGGTCAAATCCGTATGCGAGAGCGGTGAGCTGGGCAACATCAACTACCTGCGCTTCCGCAACTGCCATTCGGGCAGCAGCAACGACTGGCTGCCTGCGCACTTTTACAACCG
>JAFNZX010000236.1 GCA_017382615.1 Clostridia bacterium
GCGTAAACCGTTTCCCTTCTTTTTGTGCAAGAAGCCGCAAAAAGAAGCAAAAACGGCGTTTTAGAAATTTCGCCTCTGCGGAGGCGACTCGGGGCGCTGCGGGTTAACTTTTGGATGCTGAATTTCCAAAATTCAGTATCGGGTGGCGTCACTTGCACTCGAAATACCAGCAACATTCACACGCCACCATGCTTTTCTGAAAAAAGTGACGCAAAAACTTTTGTGAGAAGAGATGTGCGAAACTTTTATGAGTTGGTCGTGTGATGCTTTTGATCTCGTAAGTGAACAGTAAAGCCCTCGGCATGCCGAGGGCTTTACTTGGGATAGTTTATTGTGGGTTACACTGCGCAAACCGTTTCCCTTCTTTTTGTGCAAGAAGCCGCAAAAAGAAGCAAAAACGGCGTTGGGGGTATTTCGCCTCTGCGGAGGCGACGAGGGCTGCGCGCCCTCGACCTGCGCAAACTTTTGGAAAAGTTTGATCAAAACTTTTGTGAGTGGAGCGGGCTAAATTTTGAGAAAGTTAGGTCAAAGCTTTTGTGATTGAGCTATGGGAAAGTTTTGAAAAAGCCTAATCAAAGCTTTTATGAGTTTAAATTCACTTTAATTCGACGACGGTCACGCCGCTTCCGCCCTCTCCGTACTGTCCTTGTCTGTAAGATGCAACTCTCTTATCTGTACGCAGAAAGTTTTGCATAGCCTGGCGCAAAGCACCGGTTCCCTTTCCGTGTATAATTCTCACGGTTCTGAAGCCATATAGAATCGCACTATCCAGATATTTATCCACGACAAACCATGCTTCATCCCCATTCATACCGCGCAGGTCAATCTCGTCCTTAAAATCGTGATTCTTCTGCACGCTGTAAGTCGATACCTTACTCTTCTTACCATCTTTTGTCAACGTTGCTTCTTCTTCAACCAGCTTAAGATCCTTAACGTTTACACGCGTCGTCAGAATCCCCGCCTTGATCTGCGCGTTTCCATTCTTATCCGGCACCTCTACCACTACGCCCTTTGTGCCCAAAGAAAGAATCACAACATCGTCCCCCTTGCGCAAAGCTCTGGGAAGCACGTAGTGCGCATCATCCTCCGGTTTTTGCACGGGATCAAATTTATCTCCATTTTGTCGCAGATGCTCTCGAACAGCGCGCTTAGCCGCATCCATCTCCTCGCCCATCTTGGCACTATCCTTGGACTTGCGGATTTTTTCCATCTGCTCTAAAATAAAGTCGTACGAAGCCTTGGCACTCTGTACCATGGAATTTGCTTTCACGCGGGCTGCCTCCAGCTCCTGATCGGCACGTGCGACCTGTTCCGCGATCTTTTTCTCGGATTGCTTTTTGAACTGCTCATATTCCGCGCGCAATCTTGCAGCCTCTTCTCTGTGCTGCTCCATTTCCATACGGCTCTGCTCCAGCTGCCCTATAACGTCCTCAAAATGACGGTTATCGGCACTGATCAGCTCCTGCGCTCTGCCGATAATATCGGTAGACAGCCCCAGCTTTTCCGAAATGGCAAACGCATTGGACTTACCGGGTGTACCAATGATCAGCTTATAGGTGGGACGCAGGGTTTCTACGTCAAATTCACAAGAGGCATTGCGTACACCGGGGGTATTGAGTGCAAATGCTTTAAGCTCTGCATAGTGAGTAGTAGCAGCGCACATTGCCCCTGCTGCGCGCACAGACTCAATGACGGATACGGCAAGTGCCGCGCCCTCAACAGGGTCCGTACCCACACCAAGCTCGTCGAACAGCACCAACGTGTGTTCCCCGACCTGCTTCATAATATCCACGATATTGACCATGTGCGACGAGAAGGTAGAGAGCGATTGCTCAATGCTCTGCTCATCGCCAAGGTCTACCAGCACCGCGTGCAGCACGGGCACGACAGACTCCTGATCCGCAGGGATATGCAAGCCTGACTGCGCCATCAGCGCAAACAAGCCAAGTGTTTTGAGCGTAACGGTCTTACCACCGGTATTAGGTCCCGTAATGATCACAGTATCATATCCGCACTCACCGCCAAGGCTGACGTTGATAGGCACGACACGGTCGCGATCGATCAAGGGATGCCTTGCGCGCACAAGACGAAAAGTGCCGTCCTCAGACAGTGCGGGTGCAGACGCACGCATGGAAGCAGAAAGCTCCGCGCATGCAAAGCAAAAAGAAAGAGTTACAATATTATAATAATTAAGCGTCAGAACCCCCGTTGCATTGCTGACCGCCTCGGACAACTCGGCAAGGATGCGCTCAATTTCATGCTGCTCCTTGGACTGCAGCACACGCAGCTCGTTATTTGCCTCGACCACAGCCATAGGCTCAATAAACAAGGTAGCACCCGAGGATGAGGTATCGTGCACCAGACCCTTGACCTCGTTTTTATACTCGGTCTTGACGGGGATGACGTATCTGCCGTTACGGCTGGTGACGATATTTTCCTGCAAATACTTTGCATGCACACCACCCTGCACGTACTTTTGCAGCGTTTCCTTGATGCGGCTATTGGTTGCACGGATCTTACGGCGGATGTCCGCCAGCGCAGGGGACGCCTCGTCCGCGATCAGATCCTCTGCCACAATGGCACGCGTGATGCGCTCCTCCAAGTAGCGGTCGGGGCTAAGGCGGTCAAAGATTTCATCCAGCACGGTATCAAAAATATGATTACCGTGGCAATAATCCACCAAAAGACGCGCGGTGCGCAGCACGTTGGCAACGTCCAAAAGCTCACGCGGTGAGAGCACCGCGCCCTTATCGGCGCGCTCGCAGATCTCGCCCACGTCGCGCACGTAGCCAAACGAGGGCGTACCCTTGACGTCAAGCAGCCTTTTTGCGTCGGTAGTTCTTCTCTGTCTGCGCAGAATCTCGTCGGGATCATCCGAGGGCGAGAGCGTGATTGCCATGGAGCGTGCGCCGTCGGTATGAGCGTGCTCAGCAAGCATAGCGCAGACTTTATCAAATTCTAAGGTCTGTAGAGTTTTAATTGAAAATGCCATATTCATTCCCTTTCGCGATTGAATCAGGCATTTGCGGACATCTTATTCTCCGCATGAGCCGCAATCCGAGCAATCGCCCTCGGGCGCGGCAATGCCATCCTGAAATTCAGCAACCTTGACCATAACTGCGCATTCCATTCTCTTACGGAACAGCTCACAGCCGTATTCGTACACGCCCGTGATGGATCCCGTGGCGTGGTATGCGTTGGCAGCACAGCCGCCCGAGCAATACATTCTTGCCCAGCAATCCGCGCAATCGGGTCTTGCGTAAGCGTTGCACAGCTTGAACTCATCGCGCAACGCGGTGTTGGTCACACCCGTCCAAAGGTCGCCAAGCTTATACTCCTCTTCGCCAACGAACTGGTGGCAGGGGTAGAGATCTCCCCAAGGGGTGACAGCCATATACTCGGTGCCCGAGCCGCAGCCGCTGATGCGCTTATAGACGCAGGGGCCGTGCTCAAGGTTGAGCATGTAATGATAGAAGGTAAAGGGCTTGCCCGCTCTGCGGCGTTCGATCTGCGCCTTGGCAAGGATCTCGTACTGCTCAAAGAGCACGGGCAGAAC
>JAFNZX010000237.1 GCA_017382615.1 Clostridia bacterium
GACGTCCTTGGTGCGGCAGTTGACAAATTTTTCAACGCGGTTGGAAATATCGATGGTGCCGGTCAGCTTTTTCTTGATATTGAGTCTTGTAGCGTCTGCAGATTCACGGCTGCGCTTGTTGACCAGCACTTGCGCGGCAAAGCGTTCTGCCTCCAGAGGATTTTCGGTGAAGTAGATTTCCAGATTTTCGCGCAAAAAGTCGTTCATTGCCGCGTAAATAAACTCGTTGGTGATGGACTTTTTGGTTTGGTTTTCGTAAGACGTGCTTGTCGAGAAGGAGTTGATGACCAGCACCAGACAGTCTGCAATATCCGAGAACTGGATCTTTGCCTCGTTTTTATTATACTTGTTGTTGTTTTTGAGATACTTGTCCAGCGCGAACACGAACGCGGACTTGACCGCCTTATCGGGCGAGCCGCCGTGCTCCAAAAAGCTGGAGTTATGGTAGTATTCGATGGCGTTGACCGTGTTGCACACGCAGAAGGAGAAGTCTGCCTTGACCTTGTAGGTGGGCTTGTCTGCTCTGTCCTTGCCCTGCGTTTCCATGTGCCAGAGCACGGGCTGAGTGACCGCCTGCTCGCCTACCATTTCAGCAACGTAGCCCGAGATGCCGTTTTCATACACGAAGCGCTGCTCGGAGAAGGTTTTGTCCTCCTGCTCAATGAGCAGCACAAAGCAAATGCCGGGGTTGACCACCGCCTGGCGGTGCAGGGTGTCTACGTAAAAGTTGTGGGGGATGTTGATATCGGTAAAGACCTCAAGGTCGGGCTTCCAATGAATGCGCGTACCGGTGCGCTTTTCTTTCTTTTCCAGCTCACGCTCGGAAAGCTCTGTTACGGGTTCGCCCTTCTTAAAGCTGATTTGTCGCTCGTATTTGCCGTCATAGGAGGTGACGGTCATATATTCCGAGCTGTACTGCGTTGCGCACGCACCAAGACCGTTCAGACCCAGGGAGTATTCGTATGCGGAGTCCCCGCTGTTGTTATCGTATTTACCGCCTGCGTACATTTCGCAGTAGATCAGATACCAGTTATATTGCTGCTCCTTCTCGTTCCAGCCGAGTGGTACGCCGCGTCCGCGGTCGTCCACCTCAATGCTCTTGTCGCGGAACACGCGAACCGTGATCTCGGAGCCGTGTCCCTCGCGGGCTTCGTCCACAGAGTTGGAGAGAATTTCAAAAAAGGAGTGCTCGCAGCCGTCAAGCCCATCCGAGCCGAAAATAACGCCGGGGCGTTTACGTACGCGGTCCGCGCCCTTCAGGGCGGTGATGCTTTGGTCGTTGTATGCCTGCTTTGCTGTTGTCGTTTTACTCGCTGCCATGTATTCCTCCGTCAAAAATATATATCCAACCTATATTATATCACAAGTTTTGGATTTTGCAAAGGCTTTTTCAGGAAAATATTTGTACAGGGCGTAAATATTCGGGGAATTCTATTGCAAAAAATCAGGGAAGGCGTTATAATATATAATGAAATAGTGTAGACTTGTGAGGTGAGCGACATGAAGGAGTCTTACTTATGGGATGCGGTACGCGGCAGCGTATGTTGCCTTTTGGGCTTTGGCGTTTCCAACGTGCAGCTTGCGGATATTTTGCTTGAGCGCGGGGCAGCGTGCGTGCGCGTTTACGATAAAAAATCACCGGAGCAGCTGGGCGAGCGCGCTTTGGAATTACAATCTCGCGGCGTGAAGTTCTTTTGCGGCGAGGACTACTTAAAGAATCTTGCGGGAGACGTGATCTTTCGCTCTCCGGGCTTTCGCCCCGATAAACCCGAGATTGCGGCAGCCGTGGCAAACGGTGCGATCCTGACCTCGGAAATGGAGCTTTTCTTGGCGTCCACCGAGGCGCGCGTGGTCGGTATTACGGGCAGCGACGGCAAGACTACGACCACCACGCTGACAAAGCTACTCTTAGAAGAGGCGGTACGCGAGCGCGGCTATGGCAAGGTGTACGTGGGCGGCAATATCGGCAATTCCTTGCTTCCTTACGTGCAGGACATGACCGCGGACGATTTTGCGGTGGTGGAGCTCTCCAGCTTTCAGCTCATGACCATGGAAAATCCTTTACCATACAGTGCCGTGACCAACCTTTCCCCCAATCATTTGGATTGGCATACAGGTATGGAGGAGTACGTTGCCGCCAAGCGTCACATCTTTGAGGGTGTGGGTGCAGAGAGGTTGGTGACCAACCGCGATTGTGCGTTGACCTATGAGATGGTGCAGGGCTTGGACGTGCCGCTGACGCTGTTTTCTTCAAAATTGCACGACTACGAGAGCGTTACGGGAAATGTGCAGGGCAGAGCCGTATTCTTGCGTGACGATTGTATTGTGTGCGCGGACGGCACGCAAGAGCGCATCATGCTGGACGTCGGCGAGATCCTGCTGCCCGGTATGCACAACGTGGAGAATTACATGACCGCCATCGGTCTGACCGAGGATTACATTACCCCCGGGATTGCAAGCCGCGTGGCGCGCAGCTTTGGCGGTGTGGAGCACCGCATGCAGCTGGTGCGCGAAAAGGACGGCGTGCGATACTATAACAGCTCTATTGACTCCACTCCCACCCGCACGGCTGCAGCCCTTTCGGGCATTCCCGCACGGTGCGCTTGGGTGATATGCGGAGGATATGATAAGCATATCCCGTTTGCACCGCTTGCCAAGGTGTTGCGCGAGCGTGCCAAGGGCGTTGTGCTGACGGGGGCTACCGCAGGGCAGATTCAAGCTGCGCTGGACGCTTGCACCGAAGGAAATCCCGATCTGCCCGTATATTGTGAGCATGACTTTGCCGACGCGGTACGCTGCGCGGCAAGCCACGCAAAGAAGGGCGAGATGGTGCTGCTCTCACCTGCCTGCGCAAGCTTTGATGCGTTTGCAAATTTTGCGCAAAGAGGGCATGCTTTTATGGAAATTGTCAATCAACTATAAGAAATACGAGGACGTTTTATGGACTTGAAATCATTGATTACGTCGCTTTGCGGACTTTACTCGGTTTCGGGCGCAGAGCAGGCAAGCACGGACGGCGTCGGAAAAATTCTCGGCGATCTGTTTGACGAGCACGTTACGTACGGCGTGGGAAACCACGTATTTATCAAGCGGTGCGGACGCAAAAATGCGCCAAAGATCCTACTGGACGCACACTTTGACGAGATCGGCATGTTAGTGACCGATATTACCGAGGAGGGCTTTGTTCGTATGACCAACGTTGGCGGTGTGGATACGCGTATCCTGCCCGGAGCCAAGCTGGTGATTTACGGCAAAAAAACGGTGCAGGGCATTGTGTGTGCCATGCCCACCAAGCTGCTTGGGGGAGATCCCGAGGCATTGCCTGAGATCGGACAGCTTTACGTTGACACCGGATTTGGTGCACATGAGCTTAAAAAGATGATCTCGATCGGCAGCCCCATTGGTTTTATGCCGACGTACACCACGCTGCTTGGTGACCGCCTTGCGGGCAAGGCATTTGACGATAAGGCGTGCGGTGCGTGCATTGCGCACGGTGTTGCCGCAGTCAAAGCAGAGGATATGGCGGGGGACGTATATTTTTTGTTCTCTGCAGGCGAGGAGACCTCTATGATGGGGGCAATGACGGGCGGCGCGGCAATCCTGCCCGATTACGCTATGGTGATTGACGTCACGCATGCGGCAACGCCCGAAACGGGAGACAGACCGCTTGCAGCGTTTGGCAGCGGTGCGGTGCTGGAATATGCACCGGTGGTTAACCGCGCGATGACCAATATGCTTAAAAAGGTGATGGAGCAAAAGGAAATTCCCTTTACCTGTGCGGCAACAGGCGGCAGCACGGGCACCAACGCAAACAGACTCTGGATGACGGGTGACGGCGTGCCCTCGGTGCTTGTCAGCCTGCCTATCAAGAATATGCACTCGTCCACCGAGGTGCTGGACGTACGTGACGCGCAGGCAGTTGCCGACGTGGTCAGTGCCTTTATTTGTGATGAGCAGATTGCGGAGGATTTTGCAAGATGAATACCATGAAATATTACGGTTTGGAGCTGATTGAGCAGCTTTGTGCCGAGTTTGGACCCTCGGGCTGCTGCGATAACGTCAGAGAAAGCATTGTGACGCAGATTGCGGACGTGATCGATGCGTACTACGTGGACCGTACGGGTACGGTGATTGTCAAGGTGTGTGGCGGCGGTGCGCAATACAATGCGGACAAGCCCCGCCGCGTGTTGCTTTGTACGGGCATGGATGAGGTTGGATTGATTATCAACCGCGTGCACGACAAGGGGCATTTGAATTTCGGCTTGGTGGGTGACGTGGACCCGCGTGTTTTGGGTGGTAAGTCATTATTGATCGGGGACGGTCAGCGCATGATCAAGGGTGTTGTGGCGTCCAAGGCGATCCATATGCAAAGCGCCGAGGAGCGGCGCAAGCTGACGCCCGTTGGCAAGATGCACATTGATATCGGCGCGGAGAGTGCCGAGGAGGCAAAAAAATACGTAGACGTGGGCAGTATGGTGACCTTCAGCACGCCCTTTGAACGCTTTGGCGAGGAAAAGGCGTTTATGAGCGGCAAAGCAATCGAGTCCAGACTCGGCTGCGCTGCGCTGATTGAGCTTTTGCGCATGCTCAAATCGGGCATGGTGCGGTTGCCTTACGATTTGTACGTGGCGTTTGTGGATTGCTCGCAGATTTCGTTCTGCCCCGCGCGCGTGGCAGCAGCGGCGATCAAGCCCGACCTTGCCGTCATTGTAGAGGCAAGGGAAGCGCTTGATTATCCCGGCATTGCAAATAGCACGCGCCTTTGCGCGCTGGGAGAGGGCGTTGCCGTAGCGTTTGCAGACGGCTGCGCGATATACGATAAGGACAAGACCGCTATGTTGCGCAAGTGCGCTGCTGACAACGGCATTGCCGTGCAAAGCGTATGCGGCACGCCTCGCGCACAGCTGGGCGGTTCGGTGCAGGCGGGCGCACGCGGTGTTAAGACGGTATCGATCGGTTATCCCGTCAGAAACCTGCACGCCCCTGTACAGGTGGCAAAAATTTCGGATTACTATGCCGTAAGAGACCTGCTGTTTGCTTACGTCAAAGAGATATAAGGAGTAGTTTATGCTGACAAAACTCAAGCATTTGGTAAACGTGAGCGGTATTTCGGGCAGAGAGAGTGCC
>JAFNZX010000238.1 GCA_017382615.1 Clostridia bacterium
GTTACCCTGCAGCGAGCGCATGGTGATCTTTTTGAGATACCCCTCCTTGGAAAGCACCATGTAAACGGGGTAGGATTCTACCTTGGGCTCTTCAAATACGGGTACGTTATCGACCTGAATGATCTGCGTCTTTCTGGGCTGACCGTACTTTTTCTTGATGTCGTTGAGCTGGTTGGCAATATACGCCTTGATCTTGAACTCATCTCCCAGCAGCTCCTCAAGATTTTCGATCTCGCGCTTAAGATCCTCAATCTCTGCGATCTTATTTAAGATATACTGTCTGTTTAAGTTACGCAGCTTGATGTTGGCAATGTATTCTGCCTGGATCTCGTCAATCGTAAAGCCTTCCATCAGGTTGGGAATGACCTGCTCTTCCTTTTCGGTGCGGCGGATGATGCGGATCGCCTTGTCGATGTCCAAGAGGATCTTGCCAAGTGCCAAAAGCAGGTGCAGCTGTGCCTTCTTTTCGCCAAGCTCGTACGTCAGCTCGCGGCGCACGCAAACGGTGCGGAACTTGATCCATTCGGTCAAAAGCTCAGCAATGCCCAGCTGTCTGGGAGCACCGTCGATCAGCACGTTGAAATTGCACTTAAAGCTGTCCTCCAAGGGCGTGAGCTTGAACAGTCTCGCCATGAGCTTGTCGGGGTCTGTGCCCTTACGGATGTCAATGGTCAGCTTAAAGCCCGAGAGGTCGATCTCGTCGCGGAAATCGGTGATTTCCTTGACCTTGCCCGACTTGACCAGCTCTGCGATCTTATCCATGATCTGCTCGATGGTGGTGGAGTAGGGGATTTGCAGAATATCAATGCAGTTGTTGACCTTGTCGTAGGTGTAGCGGGAGCGGATGCGGAACGAGCCCTGACCGGTTTTATAGATGCTCTTGAACTGCTCGGCATCGTAAATGATCTGACCGCCGCCCGAGAAATCGGGGGCTTTGATGATCTCCATGAGCTTTTCCGTGGGCAAATTGGGCTTTTTGAGTAGCGCAATGGTGCCGTCACAGATCTCGGCTAAGTTAAAAGAGCAGATGGTGGACGCCATACCGACCGCGATACCCATGTTGGGTGTGACCAAGACGTTGGGAAAGGTGGTGGGGAACAGCACGGGCTCCTTGAGCGTGCCGTCGTAGTTATCCACCATATCGACCGCATCCTTGGAAATGCCTGCAAACAGCTCGTTGCAGAAGGTGTCCAGCTTGACCTCAGTGTAACGCGACGCCGCGTATTTCATGTCCGAGGAGTATTGCTTACCAAACGATCCCTTGGAGTCGATAAAGGGGTGCAGGAGTGCCTCGTAGCCGCGCGTCAGACGCACCATGGTCTCGTAAACCGCTGCGTCACCGTGGGGGTTGAGCGTCAGCGTACGACCCACGACGTTGGTACTCTTGGTTCGACCGCCCGTCAAAAGCCCCATTTTATACATAGTATAAAGCAGCTTTCTGTGCGCGGGCTTGAAGCCGTCGATCTCGGGAATGGCACGCGAGATAATGACGCTCATGACGTACGGCATGTAGTTTTTCTCAATCGTCTCGGTGATTAACTGTGGGCGTATGGGCGCGTATTCAATTTTCTCAACCGCTTTCTTATCTTTGGTCGTCTTTTTTGCCATAAATCTATATTCCTTACCTTATATTTTCAAAACCGTGTGTGCCGCAGCGCGGATCATGCGATTGTACAGCGCAAGCCCCAACCCTTGCATGGGGGGCAGATGCGCGTAAATGATCTCGGCACCGGTTGCGTCCGCCTCGCGCAATGCGGCAAACAGACGCTTTGCCTGCGCGGCAAGATCATCGCGTGCGCCAACGGGGATGAGCGTTCCGCCCGAAAGGGCAGAGGTTTCCTCGTCATAGCACAGCACGCAGCAGCATTTCGCCGCCTGCTCGGCACGCAAAAATGCCAGTACCTGATCGTCGTCACCGTCCAGCAGCACCAAGGGAGCGGTGGGCGCGTAATGCCTGTATTTCATGCCGGGAGAGAGCGGACGCTCGTTCTCGGCAAGCTTTTCTGCCACGGCAGGGGCAATATCCACGCGCGGACAAACGCAGCAAAGCGCGTCGTGCGTGATGGCACCGGGGCGCAGCAGCACAAGATAAGGCTCGCCCTGCGCGTCCTGCATGATCTTGACGATGGTGGATTCCAGTCCGATCTCACACTCGCCGCCGTCGATGATGACGTCTACCTTGCCGTCCAGATCCTCTATAACGTGACGCGCATCGGTAGGCGAGGGCTTACCCGAAAGGTTTGCGCTGGGGGCAGCTACGCACGTGCCCGCTGCGCCAATAAGCGCACGTGCCACGGGATGCGAGGGGCAGCGCACCGCCACTGAGTCCAAGCCTCCCGTTACGGACGAGGGGACGATGTCGCGCTTGGGCATGATGACGGTCAAGGGACCGGGCATAAACGCCTTTGCCAGCGCAAAATACAGCTCTGTGGTGTATGCGTATTTGTCGGCATCCTCAGGGGAAGCGACGTGGATGATCAAGGGGTTATCGGAGGGACGCCCCTTTGCGGCATA
>JAFNZX010000005.1 GCA_017382615.1 Clostridia bacterium
AGCTTGCCGTCCTTCATAATGGCAACGCGGTCGGAAAGAGCCTCGGCTTCCTCCATATAATGCGTGGTGAGAATGACCGTCACCGTTCCTTTGAGCGCACGAATGATGTCCCAAAGATCGCTGCGCGCCAGTACGTCCAGTCCCAGTGTCGGTTCATCAAGAAAGAGAATTTGCGGCTCGCTGATCAGTGCCATGGCAATGCTCAAGCGTCGTTGCCAGCCGCCCGAAAGCTTGCCCGCCTTCTTGGAAAGCACGTTGCCAAGCCCCAAAAGAGCAGTCACCTCGGCAATTTTGGCATTCTTTTTCTCTTTGTCAAAGCCGTGCACGCCGCACATCAAGGCAAGGTTTTCGCGCACCGAAAGCCCGGGCGCAACTGCGGTTTCCTGCGGAGATACTGCAATCACGCTTTTCACGGCAGCAGTGTCGGTTTTGATGCTGTGACCGAGCAGATGCGCGTCGCCCTCGTCGGGCGTGGTCAGACAAGAGAGCATTTTGATGGTGGTAGTCTTTCCCGCACCGTTGACGCCCAAAAGCGAGAATAATTCGCCCTTTCGCACGTCCAGCGTCAAATGATCCACCGCCACAAGGTCCTTGTAGCGTTTGGTCAGGTTTTTGATTTCTATGGCGTTGTTCATGTGTTTCCTCCGTTATGTCTTACAATCAACCCGTGGTAAATGTCGCTGATCATGCGGCTGATCAAGTCATCGTCAAGGTCTAAAAAGGACGTGGCAAGCATGGTGCCGATGCCGTGCACGCAGCTCCACATCTCCATGTGCCAAAGCTCGGCTTGCTCGTGCGAGATGCCGTTTGCCTGCATGAGCATGTCCACGGACTCGGAGAAATCCGCGGAGGGGAGCAAGGGCTGCCCCTTGCGGTCGCACATGAAAAGCACCTTAAAAAGCTGCTTTTCCTCTCTGGCAAAGCGGATATACGCCATGCCGTAGGCTTTGTAGGGTGGATATGCGCCGCTTGCAACCTCGCGCATCAAAAAGCCGTGATAAAACTCGTAGGCAGCGTCCAGCACCGCATATTGCAGCTCATCCATGGAAGCAAAATTGGAAAACACGGGTTGGGTCGAGCAGCCAAGCGCAAATGCAATGCTGCGCGCGTTCATGGCGTCCTCGCCCTCGCGGCGCAAAAGATCCAGCGTGACGGAAACGATCTCGTCCTTTGTAATTTTCACCTTGGGTGGCATACATCCTCCTAAAAATAACAAGTGTTATATATCGAGTGTTATTATATCATGCGCAGGGAGCGTTGTCAAGAGGGGAGTGTGAAATTTTATGATAAAAAGGGCAGACCCGTGGGGTTGCGGAAATAACGGTAATATTATCAAAAACCAATACTTTCAAATAGTAATTGCCGTAGGTGCTGGCGATCACATATTTCGGCTATGCCGAAATTCTCGCCCCTACGGCTGTTTTTGTTTGGGTTTTACGTATTAATGCCACAGCACAGACACTTGTAGGGGCGATCATTGATCGTCCGCCGCCTACGGCAATTACTATTTGAAAGCATTGTTATTTGATTATTTTCCCGCTTATTCCGCATCCCCATCCCACCTCACCTTTTTAAAATCCGCCGACTAACAGGACGAAAGCATTGATCAAAGCTTTGGAGAAGGATATGAAAAAACAAGAA
>JAFNZX010000239.1 GCA_017382615.1 Clostridia bacterium
AAGTCCGTTGTTATCCTTGAGCACCATGATATAGGTGGGCACGCCCGAGATATTGACTAAGGACGGGAAGGAAGCGATGTATTCCTTTTCCTGCACCTCGCCCTCGGCAGCGTGCATAGCCGAATGCTCCTCCGCACCGATGACGGGATAGAATCTGTACTCACCCGTGCGCGCATTGGACAGAATAAAGCCGATGTTGGAGGCATCCGAGGTCACCGATGTGACACCCGTGAAATACCACACGTCATCGTCAAACATCAGATAACCAAAGTCATCGGTGGTCTGCTTGCAGCCCTTATTGCCGATGATGCTGTTGATAAAGCCGCCCGAGTAAATGCCCTGCCAGTCGTATTTTTCGCAAGCAAGGTCACCGTCAAACACGATATCCACCCACTGCGGCACGTCCTCGACTGCGTACAGCGTGCTGCTGCCGTCCATGGGATTGAAAATAATCAGCTCTTCCACGTCATAAGCGCCAAACAGTCCCACGCGACGCGTATAGCACGAAATGCAATAGTAAGGATTGCCCTGTTCGTCAACCTCAAAGCTGACGTCCTGCAGATCAAAGATCTTGGTGGGATAGTCAAAGCGCACCTTGCGCATCAGATCATCACCAAAATAGCCGCTCTGCGCATAGCGGATGCCGCCCTTGGCTTCGTAATACTCTGCTGTATTGCCCAAGGTGTCCACCATGATGTAACCGGGAATGCCGTTTGCACGGTTACCGATCCATTTGAAAAAACCGTCGTACTCCAGGTGCGTGATCTTGATGGGCTTGCCCTTGTAGTTGATCTGCGTATAGTCATCGCTGACCACGTACTGCGACACCACGCCCGCAAGCGCGCCTAACTTACGGTCACCCAGCATGCGGGCGGAGTTGGTGTCCATGAGTGCTATGTTGGTGATCTCCTTGGTTTCGGGCATATCCGCATTAAAATCGCGCTCCTCTACCGTGATCACTTGTGCATAAGCGGTAGCATTGAACACAACCGACGAAATGACCGTGCCAATGCCCAGCACCGCGAGCGGAATGGCGATCAGCACACACATGACGGTCGAAAGCGCGCCTTTGCCAAACAAAAGCTTCCAAGAGGGGGCACCCGCACTTTGCTTTTGTCTGTTAAGCAGTTTGACAAGATCAATATTCTTGAACGAGCGACCAAACGTGCCAACGTCCAAAGCACGCAAGGCAATGGCAATGCACACAAAACAAAACGTCAGAAAGAACCAGAACTGCACGCTTCTCGGATTGAGCGGCGGCAGCACGAAATAATAGTACGCACCAATGGCGCACGCCGCTGCGATCAGCCGCAGGACGGTAAATATTGCCGCACCAAGCCTATCGGGCGCGGCTTGATGATCGTTTTTTTTAGCCATAAGGAATCCCTCCTTGTCTTTTTTCTTATTATAGCATATTTTTCCGTGCTTGTCAAATATATCTATAGTGAACAAAACAATGCACAAACGGAGGGGTTTATGAGAAATTTACGCGTGCTTTTGTTGGTTTTGAGCATTCTGCTCCTGCTCTGCTCCTGCGCCAAGGAGCAGGCAACTGCCGCGCAGGTTTTGTCCGCGCTGATCGATGCCGAGATCGGGCTGCCCGCGGGGCAAATTTACCTGTCCGCAGCGCCCGAGGATGATGCGGCGTATCTCTCACCCGAGCTGATGGCAGCACTATACGGAGAGGGAGAGCCGCCATGGCAGCTCTCCCTTGTGGAAGATTACGGGCTCTTTTTAAGCACGGCACAGCACCCTTGCGAGTTTGCGGTGTTTCGCGTCCGCGCGCGCAGCGACACCGACGACGTTGCCGCCATGTGCCTATCTCGGTTGGATACCTTGCGCATCCATTACAAGGACACGCAGTATGCGTCCTATACCCAAAACGCACGGGTTGTCGTGATCGGCAAATACGTCCTTTTGCTGATCAGCTCGGACACCGAGCACGCATTGCGTGCCGCAAAAGGGGAAATTTGACGCTTTTGCAAGGTAGGGCGGGGTAGCGAAGCGGCACGAGCGCAATGAATGACATGCCTGTGGCATGTCAGAACGCGAATGTGACCGAGCCGCAGTGAGACCTTGCTCCCGCCCATCTGC
>JAFNZX010000240.1 GCA_017382615.1 Clostridia bacterium
ATAGCCGAAGAGAGCCGAACTCATACGCCCTGCGGCGAGAATTTTTCGCGTCTTTCGCCAAATCTCGCCTTGCAAGATGCGTATCTTGCTTCGACTCGCTTTGACAAAATCCATCAAAAAATTCAACGCCGGAGGGTGCTGTGCAGTTTTGCGCGAGCAAATATTTCGCAGATGCAAAGAGAAAATGCGAAGCAATATAAGATATTGCGAGCATTTTGTCTGCCGCAGGTGCAGATATTTGCCGCTCAAAACCGTGTGAGTTCGACTCTCTTCGGCTATAAAACGAAAGCAGAAGTCTGTGTAAGACTTCTGCTTTCTGTTTTGCAGTACGTACTCAAATCTTTATGCCGAACGTATCTCCGTTTTCTCGGATCACCTCAACTAAGCACCATTCCTTGTGGTGCCGTCTGTATTTTCGGATACCTCTTATCAAGCGCCTTGCTTGCTTTTTCGTCATCCGCACGCCTTGTTTTTTGAGCTTTCTGCGGAAAATGCCTGCCGTGACGCAATTGAGCATCAATCCCGTGGGAAAGGCAAAGATAGAGCGGTTGTTTCTCTTGATCCTCATGTCTTATTCGACAAACACGCGTACCGTAGCTCCGTCGGCAGATTCAACCTCCACCAGATTTCCGATCGCGCCCTGCTTGACCATGTTCAGAATTTTGCCGAGATCAATATTTTTGAGCGCGTCGCTATCCGAAACCTGCAACGGGTTCAGCCCGTTCTCCAGCGCGACCTCCACAATGGCAAGAGGAATATTGACGCGTACCGAGTCACCGTCCGTGGAGGTGATCACGATGCGCAAAAACATATCCTTGATATCCTTTCTCTGCTCCTCGGGCAGCATTCTGACCGCGGGCTCTTGCTGCTCGTCACCCGTCAGCAGTGTATCCACGCTGATACCGAGAAGCTTTGCAAGCTGCGGAAGTATTGAAATATCGGGGCAGGTCTGGTCGTTTTCCCATTTGCTGACCGCTTGAGGGCTGACGCCCAGCTTTTCTGCAAGCTCGTCCTGTTTGAGTCCTTTTTCGCGGCGCAGTTCTGCAATTCTTTTTCCCAAAGTCGTATTCATATTGGTGAACTCCTTTCCTTTGATGCCCCCATTATAGCACACCGCAGCTGCCAAGTGAATATAACAAACGTTGAATAGGAGGCATTTTCACACAACCAAACGGAGAATATTCGCTCAACCGACGGTTGATTGGTGCACGAGTGGTCAAAACGCGCATCGCAACTTGCATTACGTGCAAATTATTCGGCTCGTTTGAGATCCCCCACCGCGATCAGCACGGCAGACGCAACGACCAGCGCAGAGCCGATCAGCACGGCAGGCTTGGCACTTTCTTTCATAAAGACAATGCCGATGACGATGCCCGTAATGGGCTCAAGCGCGCTGAGAATGGATGCTTTTTCCCCTCCGATCAAGAGCGACCCTTGCTGGAACAGAAACACTGCGCCCGTGGTGACCGACGTGCCGAACAGCAGCGCAAGCCCCCAGCCCAAAAGAGTTGTAGGCAGGGAAAGCTGTCCTGAGAGCAAGCAGACGGGGAGCATGATCACGCTGCTCCAAAGGGCTACGTAGAAGCAAAAGGGAAAGCCCGAAAAGTCCTCGGTCTGAAAGCGCGGCAGCAGCACCACGTAGATTGCAAACGCAACGGCTGAGCCAAGCGCGAGCGAAGCACCTCCGAGCGAGAGCGTGGTACCGGGATCGTAAAACAGCATTACGCCCAAAAGGCAGAGCAGCACGCTGATGATGACTGCGGGGGAAGCTTTTTTGCGCAAAACGATCAATCCGATCAAAAGCACCAGGCAGGGGTAAACGAAATGGAATACCGTTGCAATGCCTGAGGCAATATATACGTAAGAGGAGAACAGTAAGACGGGGGTCAGCACGCAGCCAAACAATGCGGGAATGCCAAGCGGCAAGACTTGACGCAAGGGACGCTTCAGCGTCTTTTTTTGCATGGCGGAAAGCAGGGCAAGGCTGGGCAGTGCCATAAAGTTGCGCAGAAAGACCAACGTCATGGGAGTGACGCCCTCTGCATAAATATATTTTGCCATCAGCGGCATACAGCCGTATATCACGGCGCTGAGAATTGCACAGACGTATCCCGTCAGTTGTTTTGCGTTATTTGTCATATACTCTATGTCACGCGCGTTGTGTGCTTACAATTTGATGATTTATCGAATAATCAGCAATTGTGCTGATCAGTTGGCTATGGCAGCAGCCTTTTTGCGCTTGATCATATCTATGATGATGTATATCATGACGGGCACGTGGGCTATCAACGTGGAGATAAACATCCACGGTGCGTTTTGCGGTGTGCTGTCCATGAGCAGCGAAGGCACGGAAACTGCTCCTGTGTTTGTGGAGATCAGTGTGAACAGTGCAAAATTGTTGACCCAGTGGATTATGATGCCGGGCATCAGATTGCCAAAGTGGATATTTGCCCAAAAGTATACAAGAGAGGGAATTGCATAGGTGAGAACTCCAAGCAGGATAAAAATACCCTTTTGCGAGGTAACCTCGGGATTGACTGCGTGGGCGATTGCAAATGCAAGGGAGCCGATCGCGGTGGAGATCAGTGCTTTTTTGGTATAGCCGAGGGTGTTTTTGCACGCCCAGCGGAGGATGATTCCGCGGAAGACCAGTTCCTCAAACGTGGTCTGCATCCAGGCAACCAGCAGCATAAACAGAACCAAAAAAGCAAACTGCCCGATCTTCACACCGCGCAGACTGATATTTCGAATAACGAACAGGTGTGCGGTAGCGAAGCCTGCGGCATACAGTCCTGCGATGATCAGACACTGTTTGAAGTTGATCTTTCCGTTTACTCCAAGAACGAAATCCTTCAAGGAGGTCTTACCGATCAGCCTGATAGATAGCACGATGCCAAAAAACAGAGGGACAAAGAGCAAAGTGCCAAAAAAGGTGGCATACGGGATGCCCATGATGGTATCGGTGTTGTTGGTTAAAAAGGCGTTTAAGGGTATGGAAGGCAAAATGCCAACCACCAAGCCGACCAGCAGTACGACGATCCATCTGCCTAAAGAGCATTCATTGGGGGAAATGTGTTTTTTTTCTTTCATGTTTGTTAATTTCCTTTATTTAGTGTGCTTATTTGTGGAACGTATGAAAAATCCGATATTTTGCCAATGACAAAACGAGGTGGCTTTACAAAACGTTTGTTTCATTATACTACATATATATTCCAAAGTCAATCCCGATTGGAAAAACCGCAGCAAATGCTTTTTCAAAGCGATTTTTGTCAAAAAAAAACAGGCACAGATTTGGATAAAATTCGTGAATTCTTCTAATAATATCTTTGGAAATCACCAAATCAGTGAAATTTTGATGTATGGAAAGGTTTATATATATGAAAGCAACCGGTATTGTGAGAAGAATTGACGACCTTGGCAGGGTCGTCATTCCCAAGGAGATCCGCCGCACCATGCGCATCCGCGAGGGCGATCCGTTGGAAATTTTTACCGACCGCGAGGGGGAGGTTATCTTTAAGAAGTATTCGCCCATTGGAGAGCTTGCTTCGTTTGCAGGGCAGTACGCAGAGACCTTGCACAAGATCTGCGGGCTGGGGGTGGTGATCTGCGACCGTGACGCCGTGATCGCAACCGCGGGCGTGTCGCGCAAGGAGTATGCGGACAAGTCGCTTTCCGAGGAATTGGAGAGTGTGATTGAGGGCAGAAGCTTGTATTTGTGGCGCCAGGGCGAGGAAAAGTACCCCGTGATCTCGCATGACACCGCGCATTACGTCAGCTGTGCAATGCCTATTATCAGTGAGGGCGACATTGTGGGCTGCGTAGTATCCGTTGCGGACAAGGCGCAGGAGAGAGTTGGCGAGGTGCACAGCGACGTGGAATGCAAGCTGGTGCAGACTGCGGCAAGCTTCCTTGGCAGACAATTGGAGGGGTAATGAAAACGTGGGCGGATCGAATGATCCTCCCACGTTTTTTCTATGGATAATGTATGAATTTGTCACCAAAGCCTTGATTTTTGACATGATATTTGATATAATAAGATGAATGATTATATCTTGGGGGAGGATGTACATATGGAAAGAGTATCCAAGCACAATTATTATTTGGACATTGCGCAAACGGTTGCCGAGCGTAGCACCTGCCTGCGTAAAAAGTACGGCTCGATTATTGTGAAAAACGACGTGATCGTATCCACGGGCTATAACGGCTCACCCAGAGGCAGAAAGAACTGCTCGGATATTTCCTACTGCATGAGAGAGCATTTGCAGATTCCGCGCGGCGAGAGATACGAGCTTTGCCGTTCGGTGCACGGTGAAGCAAACGCCATTATTGCGGCTTCACGCGAGCAGATGTTGGGGGCAGATTTGTACATGGCGTGCGTTGATCCCAAGGACGGCTCGATCGTGGGCGGTACGTGCTCCTGCATGATGTGTAAGCGCATGGTCATCAACGCGGGCATTGCGCGCGTGATTATCCGCGATACAAAGGATGAGTTCCGCATCATTGAGGTGGGCGAGTGGATCGACAACGACGATTCTTTGAGCGGTCAGTTTGGATATTGATAAGAGGTTAGGTATGAAAATCAAAAGGATATTACTTGCGTTGGTCGCATTGCTCATGGCACTTTGCCTGTGCTCCTGCGGCGCAAAGATCAAATATAACGGTGAGGACGGCAGCTATACGGATAAAAAGGGCAACGAATATTTGCGTGCGCCCTCAGCCTACGAGCCGGTTTCCTATGAGAGCGATAAAACGTTTGGAACGTTGCTTGCGGGCATTGGTGAATTTGATTTGTATCAGATCGCAGGTGCTGCCAAGGGCGAGTGGGTGACTACTGCTGACGGTGACGTACTGTATAAGAAGGGAGTCAAGCTGCCTACGCCTGTGGAATTCGGTGCGAAAAGCATTTACGTTTGCCGCGAGGGCGAAAGCATTCATGCTTTTGCACGTATTGAAAAAAGCGAGGAGGTATCCGCTATCCTCAAGGCATATCTGGAGGGAGAGAGCATTCCTTACCCCAATAAGATGGCTGAGCAGAGTCTGCGCTTGCGCTTCGTATCGGACGATTACCCCTTCCTTTATTACCGCTTGACCTATCTGGAGTATGCCGGCGACGTGATCGTATATACGACGGATGCGGACGGCAATGAGATCGAAACCAATTACGGCAAATATTTTATTTACAACAGAGATGAGGGCAGATGCGTTCCCGCAGGGGACGTGGTGCATAAATACGTACAATGATGGAACAGAGCACGAAGAAAAAGAGAATTTATACAAAGCCCCTGACTGCTGAGCATATTGCACAGGTGGCAGAGCTGGAAAAGGTATGCTTTTCCACGCCTTGGAGTGCACAGAGTCTGGAGCTTTTGACGCGCCAAGGGATTGGAACGGGCGTGGTATATATAGAGGACGGCAAGGTGGTGGCGTACGGCGGTATGCTGTGCGTGGTGGATCAGGGACAGATTACCAACGTTGCCGTGCATCCCGATTATCGCCGCCGCGGAATCGGACGCGCTATTGTAGGCGCGCTGCTTAAAATCGCCATGGATGAGCGATTTGAAGAGGTCACGTTGGAGGTGCGCAAATCCAACGAGGCAGCGCAGGCGTTGTATCGCGGTATGGGATTTCGCGCCATTGCCACGCGTCCGGGCTTTTATTCCAAGCCCACTGAGGACGGCGTGATCATGACGGCATATTTGTAAGTCATATTTGAGAAAACGGAGACAGTATGTACATTTTCGGAATGGAAAGCTCCTGCGATGAAACGTCGGCAGCGATCGTGCATGCGGATGAGGCAGGAAATTTAACAATCAAGGCGAATATCGTGGCGTCGCAGGTGGACGTGCACCGTTTGTACGGCGGCGTTGTACCCGAGATTGCAAGCCGCGCCCACGTGGAGGCAATTTCTCGCATTACAAAAGAGGCACTGGAGACGGCAGGCATCGGGGTCGAGGATCTTGACTGCGTGGCGGTTACGGCAAATCCCGGGTTGATCGGTGCTTTGCTGGTGGGCGTGAACTTCGCCAAATCCTTTGCGTTTGCAAATCATATTCCGCTTGTGGCTGTCAACCACATCCACGCCCACGTAGGTGCTGCGTATCTGGCGCACGAGGGTCTTAAGGCACCCTTCGTTGCCCTTGTGGTTTCGGGCGGTCACACGCAATTTTACAGGGTGGATACCGATACCGAGTATACCGAGATCGGCGGTACGCGCGACGATGCGGCAGGCGAGTCGTTTGACAAGGTAGGCAGAGTGATCGGCATGCCGTACCCGGGCGGTGCTGCGCTGGACAAGCTGGCGTACGAGGGTGACCCCAAGGCGTTTTCGCTGCCTTCTCCCGCTATGGC
>JAFNZX010000241.1 GCA_017382615.1 Clostridia bacterium
AAGATAATACGATTCTAATTTCTTTACGAGTTCCCCTTCCTCCCATAGCGGGTACGCTATGGGAACCCTCCTTCCCCCGAGGGGACGGCTTTATAGCGCACGTCCTTTCTGTTATGTTGGCGGATGACCGCATTTCCCAAAGCCATCGGGCAGCCCCTTCCTCCCCGTATACGCTTCGCTACGGGGTCCCTTCCTTCCCCCGAGGGGACGGCTTTATAGCGCGCGTCCTTTCTGTTATGTTGGCGGATGACCGCATTCAAATAAAAGTAGGGACTACCTCAAAAATGAAGTAGTCCCTTCGGTATTTTGTTTTAATCCAGCTCCTTGACACCCGTATAGAGCTCGTAGTATCTGCCCCTGAGTGCGAGCAGATCGTCGTGGTCACCGCGTTCGATGATCTCGCCCTGCTCCAGCACCATGATGGCGTTGGAGTTGCGCACCGTGGAAAGGCGGTGGGCAATGACGAAGGTGGTGCGGTTTTTCATCAGTCTGTCCATGCCGCGCTCAATGTGACGCTCGGTACGTGTGTCAACCGAGGAGGTTGCCTCGTCCAGCACCAGAATAGGTGCCTTGGAAAGGGCTGCGCGTGCAATATTGAGCAGCTGACGCTGACCCTGTGAAAGGTTTGCACCGTCGCCCTCAAGCTTGGTCTGATAGCCGTGCTCCAGACGCATGATAAAGGAGTGGGCGCTTGCGGTCTTGGCTGCCGCAATGACCTCCTCGTCGGTGGCGTCCAGTCTGCCGTAGCGAATGTTCTCCATAACCGTACCCGTAAACAGGTGCGTGTCCTGCAGCACCATGGCAATGTTTCGGCGCAGGTAGTCGCGCGAGTATTGCTTGATGTCGATGCCATCAATGGTAATGCTGCCCGATTCAATGTCGTAGAAGCGGTTTAAGAGGTTTGTAATGGTGGTTTTGCCCGCACCCGTAGAGCCGACGAAGGCAATCTTCTGACCGGGGTGCGCGTAAAGCGAGATGTTTTTGAGCACCGTCTTTTCGGGCACGTAGCCAAAGGTGACGTTTTCAAAGACCACGTCGCCCTTGATGCCGTCGTGTTCTTGGGTATCCTCGTCGATCGCGCCCTCGGCATCGGGCTGCTCGGGAGCCTGATCCATGACTGCAAACACGCGCTCCGCACCCGCAAGAGCGGAGAAGATCGTGGTCATTTGCGAGGCAATGTTGGTAATGGGGAAGGAGAATTGCTTGGAGTAGTTGGCAAATACGGTCAGCTCACCGGGGGTAAAGCCGGTCAGCAGCATCATAATGCCGCCCACGCCCAAGGTAAACGCAAAGGTGATCTGGCTGGTATTGCCCATGATGGGACCCATAATACCGCCCCAGAACATCGCGCGATACTGCTTGCCGCGCAGGTCGTGGTTCAGCAGCGCGAATTCTTCCTCACAGTCCTGCTCGTGGTTAAAGACCTTGATGACCTTTTGCCCCGAAACGGTTTCCTCAATGTAGCCGTTGACCGCGCCAAGAGCTGCCTGCTGCTCCTTGTAGAATTTACGGGAACGCTTGGCAAGGTTTGCGCCGCCCAAGGCAAAGATCGGGATAAAGGCAACCGTGATCAGCGTCAGCCACAAGTTGGTGGTCAGCATGAATACAAAGGTGCCAAGCAGGGTAATGATACCCGAGATCAGCGAGGTCAGGGTGTTTGAGAGCATGTGGTCAATGTTGTCCACGTCGTTGGTAAAACGGCTCATGGTCTCGCCCGTGGGGTTTGCGTCAAAATAGCGCACGGGAAGTCTTTGCAGCTTTTCGAACAGATCGTTACGAATGCGCTCCAGCGAGGATTGCGTGATGTGCACCATCAATCTTGCCTGCAGGTAGGAGGCGAGGATGCCGCAACCGTAAATGACTGCGAAGATGAAGATGGCTGCCAGCAGGTAGGGGAAGGGACCGCTAAGTCCAAAGGTGTTTGAAAGGAAGGTCATGGGAGCGGAGCTTGCCCATGCGGTAATGATCTTGTCTGCAAGCTCGGTAAAGAAGCTTGCGTCCGTGCCCATATCAACGCCTGCTATGTGGTTGATGACGGGGGAGAGCAGGTAAGAGCCGATCAGCGAGGTAACGGTGCTTGTCAGCATGCACACAAGCACCAAAAGCAGTGCAAGGGTGTGCGGCTTGAGATAACCGAGCAGACGTGCAATGGTGTGTCCCGCATTCTTGGGCTTGCCGCCCATGCCTCTGCCGCGAGGACCACCGCCGCGAGGACCGCCGGGACCACCGGGACCGCCGTGGGAGGATTTTGCATATTGCTTTTGCAGGCTTTCAAGGTTACGCTTTGCCATTATGCCTTCACCTCCTTGGTCGTGCTGTCGGATTGCGCTTGCTTGTTTTCCATCTGGGAAACGTAAATTTCTCTGTATTCCTCATTGTTTTCCAGCAGCTGTGCGTGCGTGCCAATGCCGGTGATCGCGCCCTGATCCATGACCACGATCATATCCGCGTCCATGACCGAGGAGATGCGCTGTGCAATGATGATCTTGGTGGAGTCCTTGAGCTCTCCGGCAAAAGCAGCACGGATCTGCGCTTCAGTGGCGGTATCCACTGCGCTGGTGGAGTCATCCAAGATCAGGATCTTGGGATTCTTCAGCAATGCTCGCGCAATGCAAAGGCGTTGCTTCTGACCGCCCGAAACGTTGGTACCGCCCTGATCAAGGTTGGTGTTATAGCCATCCGGGAAGTTTTGCACGAATTTGTGTGCCTGTGCATGCGTAGCAGCGATTTGAATTTCATCCATGCTTGCGTCCTGGTTGCCCCAACGCAGGTTTTCCTCAATCGTGCCCGAGAACAGAATGTTCTTTTGCAGCACCATGCCCACGCCCTCGCGCAGGTTGTAGAGAGAATAGTCGCGTACGTCCACGCCGTCCACAAGCACCTTGCCTGCATCCACGTCGTAAAGGCGGGGGATCATGGAAACCAAGGTTGTCTTGCCGCAGCCCGTAGGACCGATGATACCCACGGTCGAGCCGGGCTCGATGGTCAGGTCAATATCGGCAAGCACGCGATCCTCGCTGCCTTTGAAGTAGCGGAAGGAAACGCCCTTGAATTCGATCTTACCCTCTTTGACCTGTGCATCCTTGTGCGAAGCGGTGGTATCGTCAATGTCGGGGATCTCGTCCAGCACCTCGCCTACGCGCTTGTTGGAGGCGAGCGCACGGGAGGACATCATGAGCATAAAGGTGACCATCATCAAAGAGCCGAGTATCTGGTTGACGTAGGTAATGAACGCGGAAAGGTCACCGATGGGCATACCGTCCACGACCATGTGACCGCCGAACCACAAAACCAGCATAATAGTCAGGTTCATAAACAGCGTCATGACGGGGGAGAGCATGATCATGATCTTGACCGCCTTGGTGCCCGTGACGCGCAGGTCGCGGTTGGCAGCTTTGAACTTATCGGTCTCTTCCTTTTCGCGCACGAAGGACTTGACCACGCGCACGTTGGTAATGCTTTCCTGCACGGTGTTGTTCAGGCCGTCAATCTTTTCCTGCACCTTACCAAACAGGGAAAATCCGCGCGTGATGACAAGCAGGATGCTGACTAACATCATGGGAATGGTGACGGCAAGAATGATCGAAAGGCTGGGCTTGAGCAAAATTGCCATGACGAGACCGCCGATCAGCATGCCGGGTGCGCGCAGAGCCATACGCAGCAGTGCGTTGATAAAGTTCTGCATTTGGGTGATATCGTTGGTCAGACGCGTGACCAGCGAGCCCGTGGAGAATTTGTCAATATTGGCAAAGGAGAAGGATTGCACCTTGGCGTACACGTCGCGGCGCACGTCGGATGCAAAATAAACGGCAGCCTTTGCCCCGAAGTACGCACCGCCAACGCCGCCTGCCATCATGAGCAGGGCAGTCAGCACGATCATGGCACAAACGCCGACCATATAAAGAATGGCGGGCTGCGTCAGATTCTTTGCGATATCGACTAAGGAGATGCTTGACCACGCACCGTTATACAGTGGCATGGAAAAAGCCTTGAGCTGCTGATAGGCAGCACCGAAGTTGATGATCATGGCAAGATATTTGGGCATGAGCACCTCGCCTATCACCTCTACGACCATGCAAAGCGGTCCTAATATAAAGAAGGGGAGATAGGGCTTTACGTATTTCATCCAGCGTTTCATTGTGTATCGTCCTTTCCGGGAATTGGTTGCGGTTGCGTAAGCAGTGTGTGCAGATTTTGCTCAATGCGCTCAAGTGCGCGCAAGAGTGCGTCCAGCTCGTCGTCGTTAAAGCCCTGCACCATAGCGGTATCTATGCAGGCAAACAGGTCGCAGGTCTTGGAAATGGCATTGCACCCCTTTTGTGTCAGCGAGATGAGATTGCAGCGCGAATCGTCCGTGCCCGCGTCTTTTGTGATGTATCCGTCGGTTTCCAGCTTTTTGAGTGCAACGGCAATGGCGGCGGGGCTGACGTTCAAATCCTTTGCCAGCTGCTTTTGTGAGGGGATGCAGCCGCAGGAAAGGCGCATGAGCAGCATGTGCTGCGAGCGGTGCAATCCGGTTTGTGCCGTAACGTTGGATTCAACGGCTTGACGGTGTAATCGGTCAGCGCGCATGAATTGCTTGATGACCGCACGTGCCTTGTCTTGGTCTACGGGAAGATGACTTTGATTGTCTTGCACGAAACAGACCTCCGTAAATGAATTTTCATGATAATTAGCAGGTTAACGATTAACTTGTTAATTATACCACTTTTTCATAAAAAGTCAATACAGTATTGACAGATTTTTCCGCCTTTTTTCGCCTTGGGAGCGTGTGCGAAGTCAGTGACGGGAAAACTTGGCATTTTGCACAAATAAACATAAGACTTATAAAAAAATTCGCAGCAAATACTTTACAAAGCAGGGCGCATATGATATAATAAAGCTGTAAGCAAGGATTGCTTATAATAAAAACGGAGGTGGCACTTATGAAGACCAACATTATCGGCAAACAACTCACCGTGTACGCAGACACGAAAGTCATGATTGAAAAAAAGCTGGCCAAGCTTGATCGGTATTTCAAGGTCGAGCCTGACGCAACCGTTACGCTCAGCCGCAAGCGTAACGTGTCCACCTTGGAGGTCACCATCAACGCACAGGGCACGCTGTTCCGCAGCGAGGTAGGCGCAGACTCGTTCAGGGATGCGCTGGATCAGTCCATTGACGCGATTGAGCGTCAGATCCGCAAGAACAAAACGCGTCTTGCAAAGCGCATTCGAGAGGATGCATTCCCTATTGAGGAATATTTCCCCGAGGATCTGGAGCAAGAGGAGGAGTTGGTGATCAGAACCAAGACCTTCCCCTATAAGCCCATGTCCCCCGAGGAGGCAATTTTGCAGATGGAGCTGATCGGACATCAATTTTTTGTGTTTGTGGATGATCAGACGCAAGCAACCTGCGTTGTGTATAAGAGGAAGGACAACACCTACGGTTTGATCATGCCCGAATAAGCAGGAAACCAATGGGGGAGGTCGCAGCCTCCTCCATATTTATGAAATATATGAATTTTTGACATAAGGGAAAGGAAACTGACATGCAACACAATATCCCCCGCGCGGAATATCCGCGCCCCCAATTGGTAAGAAACGCCTGGCTAAACCTCAACGGTACGTGGGAGTACATGACCGACAGAGGCAATAGCGGTGAGATGCGCGGCTTTGCAGGCGGCGCGGAGTTTACCGAGCAGATTACCGTCCCCTTCTGCCGTGAAAGCGTGCTTTCCGGCATCGGCGACACCGATTTTTGTAATTGCGTATGGTATCGCAAGAAGCTCACGCTGCCCGCAGATTGGCAGGGCGGCAAGAGAGTGCTGCTGCATATCGGTGCGTGCGATTATAAAACCGACGTTTGGGTAAACGGTAAGTGGATCGATTATCATATCGGCGGCTACGTGGCGTTTACCATGGATATTACCAAGGCATTGGTGGAGGGCGAGAACGCCATCACCATCCGCGCTATCGACGATCTGCGCACGGGCAACCAGCCCGCGGGCAAGCAGAGCCCCAGATATGAGTCGTTCGGCTGCTTCTATACCAGAACCACCGGTATCTGGCAGACGGTATGGCTGGAGTGCGTGCCCGAGATCTATCTGCAGAGCGCACGTTACTTTACCGATATCGATGATTGCACCTTGACCGCAGAACTGCACGTCAAGGGCGGCGAGGATACTCCCGTATCTCTCGTTGCAAGCTATGAGGGCAAGGTTGTAGGCACTGCAAAGGGCACGGCGCACGGCGGCAAGTGCACCTTGCGCATGGCTTTGGACGAGCTGCACCTGTGGGAGGTCGGCAACGGCAGACTTTACGATTTGGAGATTACGTGCGGTGACGACGTGACAAAGAGCTATTTCGGCATGAGATGCGTAGAGTGCCGCAAGGGCATGATGTACCTCAACCACAAGCCCGTGTTCCAAAGACTGGTGCTTGACCAAGGCTTCTATCCCGACGGCATTTACACCGCTCCCACCGTAGAGGAGCTGTATGCAGACGTGGATCGCTCCATGGCAATGGGTTTTAACGGCGCAAGACTGCACCAAAAGGTATTTGAGCCGCTGTTCCTTTCCTACTGCGATAAGAAGGGGTATATCGTTTGGGGCGAGCATGCAAACTGGGTGCAGGATTCCTCCCGCACCGAGATATTTGAAAACTTCCTGCCCGAATGGCAGGAGATCATGGAGCGTGATTTCAACCATCCCGCTATCATCGGCTGGTGTCCCATCAATGAGAGCACGCCCAATCAGAACAGACTGTTTATGAAGTCGCTGGCTGCGCTGACCCGCGGCTACGACCCCACCAGACTTTACATCGACGCATCGGGCTGGGTACACCAGGACGAGCTGACCGATATCTTCGATCTGCATGACTACGAGCAGAATCCCGAGGAATTTGCAAAGCATCTTGCACCGCTTGCCAATGGTGAGGGCATTGAGGTGCACGCGCATCTGCTGCGCCACAATCATGATGAAAAGTTGCATTGCGTCTGCAATTGCACTTTCGTCAGCGAGTATGGCGGCACGCAGTGGGTGGATGCCGAGAAGAATGCAGGCTGGGGCTACGGTCAGGCGCCCATTGACGAGCAGGAGTTCAAGTATCGCTTCAAGGGTCTTTCCGAGGCAATTCTGTTCCATCCCAACATGGGCGGCCTTTGCTACACGCAGCTGACCGACGTAGAGCAGGAGGTCAACGGTCTTTACACCTACGACCGCCGCGCGAAATTCCCGCCCGAGTTCTTCCGCTCCGTGCTGACGCAGAAGGCTGCGATTGAACAGGAATAAGCAAACAAAAAACACGGCT
The DNA here is from genome assembly GCA_017382615.1 of Clostridia bacterium. Taxonomy (GTDB): domain Bacteria; phylum Bacillota; class Clostridia; order Oscillospirales; family CAG-272; genus SVQP01. The sequence continues at coordinate 7,290 of JAFNZX010000241.1, forward strand.
GAATGGGGCTGCGGATATAGCGGTAAAATAAGTGAAAGCAGAAGTCTTTAGTGGGCTTCTGCTTTTGCTATGGAGATATTACGCGCAGAAACCGATTGTATTCGCGCTCTCCCCCTGCGCTTGGAACAAGCCTGCGCCAGCCTTCCCCCTCCCGGAGCAGCGTCATTAAGTTAAGGAAAACTCATAGCGGGGCATCCAAACAATGCGGGTACGCGCCAAAAAGCCGTCCCCTCGGGGGAAGGTGGGATCCCACAAGCGCAGCGCCGTGGGAGGAAGGGGTAGCGTATCAAATTTGGA
>JAFNZX010000242.1 GCA_017382615.1 Clostridia bacterium
GGTGGGATCCCACAAGCGCAGCGCAGTGGGAGGAAGGGGTAGCGTATCAAATTTGGAACGTTTTGTTTCGTACAAATCGCATACAAAATTGACAAAATGACGGTTTCCCGCTTTGAATAGTCGACCCCTTCCTCCCCGTACGCCTGCGCTACGGGGACCCCTTCCTTCCCCCGAGGGGACGGCTTTTCGGCGCGCATCCGTTCCGCTTTCTTGCCTGCAGTGGTTTTTTCTATACTTAATGGCATTGCCCTTTTTTCTCTCTTTTTGCCTCTTCCTGCTGATTTGCAAAAAATTGTTGACAAATCGCAGATACGGTGCTAAAATAGAAGTGAAGTATGCCCATATTACAGAAAAAGGAGGAGTATATCAATGAAACCGTGGGTGAAAGCTGTAGCATGTATCGCACTCGTCTTAATGGTTGGTTTTACAACGGTGGGATATGCTGCCCTGACAGATACACTGAATATTACAGGTTCTGCCAAGATCGAAATTCCGTACGGCTTGTTTATTACCAGCATTAAAACGCAAGGAAGCAACAACGCCGACAAAAATGTGTGTTCCTATTTGGACTACAGCACGACGGTGAAATCCGAGATCAGCAGAGGAAGAACCGGAGCCGGATCGGTCACGTACACGATCACAGTATTCAACAACACAGACCTGACTTACTCTTACCGCAAGCTATACTATCAGACAAACCTGAGCGACTATAACGGAAACTCCTACATAACGGAATCGACCACAAACGCGGACAGAAAAATCAGCGTCGTGTGCTCACTGGCAAATGCCCCCGCTGAGAGCAAAATCGTCAAGCCCGGTCAATCCTTGACCTTTACAGTTACCTACACGTTAGGCAGAAACATGGACCACAACACCAACTGGAACACCTTGATCAACTACCAATTCGGCATTAACGTTGATGGTGAAGCGCAGGCTCTTGAAATTATTGAAAACAAGTTCTTGGACATTCTGAACACCAAGGTCACTTACGATCAGCTGATCGACGCATTGGATAACAAATACGACGGCTCTCAGGAATGGACCTCCAACTATATCGGTAACGTAAAGGGCTCCACGAGCAACGACTCTGTGGCGGTCAATGCACTGTTTGCAGGTCAGCTGCAGATCACGGTTGGTAATAAGCAGCAGGATGCAACCGTTTTGATCAAGCACGAAAACCTGGACGGCAACACCCGGACGGGTGACGACTACGTTGCCCAGCCTCCCAACAACAACGGCAGACCCTTCTACGGTTACGGCTGCGAAATGACACTGTATCTGACCATTGACCCGCTGACAGCTTCCGGGCAATACGTGCCCGTTTACGTAGTCGTCTTTACACGTAACCGCGATGTGAACGGCAATTTCGTTGGGGATTGGTACAGAATCGGTGATACCTATGCAGGCGAAGCAGACGTCGTTACCTACGAGGGCGGCACCGGTGGCGGTTCCTTCTGTACAGACCGCTGGCGTGCTTATGCAAGATCCTACACCGTCGTCGAAGGATATTCCTACACCGTAGGCGGTACAAATTACCGCTTGAGCAGCTATACCTATCAGACGGCAAGCCGAGAAGGTATCAAGAGCATCGTAACGTCCAAGGATGCAAACGCCATCTCAACCACGCAAACACTGCTTGATCATGCATACGCAATTATCAACAGTCAGAATTATGCGGGCACGGGAATTGAACTGGTTGAGCAAGCATATGCAGCAGCTTCTCGCTACTATACGTTGGATGCCAACGGCAAGCCCGTTGTCATCTCCGACATGACAAGAGCGCAGCTCTGCCCGGTTATGAAAGATCTCAGATACGCAGTTGACTCTGCGCTCAAGCAGATGGAAGCTCTGGAAAAAGAGCAAAACGGATAATCATAAAACAAACACAACCCAAGCGGTTGCCGATACATCATGATCGGCAACCGCTTTCTATTGACATAGAACCGCAAGTATGCTATAATAAAATCGGACTTACAAGGAGGAATGCATGATGATGAAACATCGCTTTACGAAAATCGTTTGCACGCTTTTGCTGTGCCTGATACCTCTTTCCGCCCTTACGGGCTGCGCGCGGCTTACGGGCGAAACCGTGACCATCTATCCCTGCTATTTCAACCGCGACGTGGAAAACGTCAACTATACGGTCATTCACGCGGCACTTACCCAAGCAGGCTGGGAGCGCAAAAGCACCGAGCAAAACGAGGAAAACAACTACAACGTCCATTATTACATGCTCAACGACCCTGCCACCGGGAAGACTAAGGTGCTTTCCATCAACGAGCACGACAGTGCCAAGGCGGCACAAGCGCACTACGAGCAGATGTGGGCAAACAACTCGCTTGTAGCAGGCTTTGCGATCAGCAAGCAGTTTGAGGAAAGCTATCTGCGCATTTCCAATTGCTCGATCATGGCACTTGCCAACGCGCACGTAGATCTGCTTGCGCTGCTGGGGCTTGGCGAGGTACAGCCCTTGGCGGCTTCTTCGGATAACTCCTACGAGGCGTGCCGGGATGCAGAGCGCGTGGACATTGAAAAGGTCAAAGCTGCCATGGAAGCAGACGGCTATAGATTCTACACCACGGTTTTTCTCTCGGACGAAGAGCAGGATGCGTCCTACGTCATCATTTCCCCTAATCAGGATCGCACCTATGCGTTTGTGCGCGGCAGCTCCGCCAAGAGCACGTACAATACCTTCAAACGCCTGCGGCGCGACGGCATGATGGTCGGTGTTCACTTTGTGGGCTTTACGGATGGATCCTGCGTGATGTGCTATGGGGAGTCCTTTGAAGAGATCAGGGAATATTTTGTACCATAATTTTTCAACTTTTTCCGGAAAAATCGGACGTTTTACGCAAAAAAAGCGTCTATATCAGTGATCGGCAAACA
>JAFNZX010000243.1 GCA_017382615.1 Clostridia bacterium
CCACGTTGAACTTGAGCATAGCGGTTGCAACCGTGACGAACACGAATGCAATAGAAAGGGACAGACGGTTGGAGTTGGAGTGGAACAGATTTTCCGCCAAGGTCAGCGCAAATCCGATCACGGCACCCAGCACCAGGGACAGAATGATCTCCAAGAGGGGCTCTACGATGATGGAGGTCACGGAAATGCCGCCATCACTGATGATCGCCTTTGCAATACCTGCGGAAACCGCAAACAGCACAAGACCGACTGCGTCGTCCAAAGCAACGATAGGCAGCAGAATGCTGGTCAAGGGTCCCTTTGCCTTATACTGGCGCACGACCATCAAGGTTGCGGCAGGTGCGGTTGCGGATGCGATTGCGCCAAGCAGAATAGCTGCGGGCAGGGGCAGGATGTCCTTACCGGTCACGTTCAGCAGGATAAAGTGCAAACCAATCAGCGCAGCATCTACCAACAGCGTTGCAACCACTGCCTGCAGAATGCCGATGACGGTAGCTTCCTTACCGGTCTTTTTGAGCGAGGACCAACGGAACTCGCTGCCGATGGCGAACGCGATAAAACCAAGTGCCAGATTGCAAACTGCGGTGAGCACAACCTTAAGCGATTCGTTTTCGGTAAATACGTGCTCGTTATAGCCAAGATAATAGCCGCCCAGCGAAACACCGCCCAGGCAGAAGGTGCCGACAAGCACACCCGCAAGCAGATATGCGGTAACGTCGGGAAGATTGAGAAGACGAACCAGTCTCGTGACCAAAAGACCGGTAATCATGCAAATGGAAACGGTCAGAATGATCTGTGTGATCAGCTGTTCGGTCGACATAATAATTCTCCTTTAAGTATGAAAATCCAACTTATTATAATATATGATAATGCGGTGCACAAAAGCGCACCGCATCATCATAGCACTATTCACAAAATTTGTCAACACTTTTTGGGCAAAAAGTTCAAATAATATTTATTTTCATCTCACAGCCCGAATCACACCCGAGCGATACGCCTCCAGGAGCAGCTTAAGATCCTCCATGCGCTCCAAAATCAGCTTGCCATCATCCGTATCGCGCACCAGCATGCGCCTGCTCATCATCTCGAATACCACGTCGGTCGTGGCAAGAATATCCTTATTTTCGCGAATAGCGGCTGCCTTACCCTCAAACGACCCGTGTGCCACAAGGCGCAAGCCGCGCGAGGAATAGATCAGCGTGTATCCCGCAATCCCCGTAGTATCGTGATACGCCTTGCAAAAGCCTCCGTCGATGAGCACATACTTGCCGCCCGCCTTGATGGGACTCTCCCCCGCACCGACGCGTACCGGCACGTGTCCGTTGATCATATGCGACCTTTGCGCATCCAACCCAAACTCCGAAAGGATGCGGCAGACCGAATCGTGATCCTCGATCATGGCATAATAGGGATTTTTGGGCTCTTTCCAGGTATCTCGGTCCGCTATAAAATAGCGTTCAAAGGTGGTCATGCGCGCTCTGCCGAACAGCGGGCTTTGCTTGCCGCACCACAGATAATACATAAAATCCTTTGAGCCCTGATCGTTGCCGTAAAATGCGCGGCGCGCGATCTTATCGCAATAATCCATATACCCCTTACCCGACAGCATGCCGCCCGTGCTGACGCGCACCACGTCAAAGCTACCGTCTGCCCGCATGGGAATGCAGCCGTGGAACAAGAGATTGCCGTTACAGATCTTATAAAGACTGCCGTGCTCGTACAAAAAGCGCACGTGCTTTTGCAAGAGCACGCTGTGGCAAAAGGCGCGGCGCAAGGAGCGCATGATCTCCTGCTCCGCCTCGGTCAGGCGATAAGGGTCTTGCGGATCAATCGTGGGGAAATGACACTCGTTGAGCGCATATTCTCGTCCGTTGAGCACCACGGTCTTGTTCTCATAATCGATCTTGTGTAACAAACGGCGGTCGTCCATTCCGTACTCGGGATGGCGGTCGATCAGCTGTCCCTCCAGCTTAAACATGATAACGGCAATCGCCTCATGCGCACGGGAAAGGTTATCCATACGGTTTTTGACGTAATACGCATCATCCGGATTGCGCGGCAACGACCACTTACTCCCGCTATACGTTTCCTGCGCATACTCGACCAAATCGCGCAGGCTGATACCGTACGCATTCTCCACCATGGCAAGCGTATTATATTGCAGTGCGAAATTGAGCACCGTGGCAATGCAAACCTCACTGCCCGCCGCAGCACCCATCCACACGATATCGTGATTGCCCCACTGCACGTCTACACGGTGATGCGCGCAAAGCATCTCCATGATGCGGTCTGCGTGCGGTCCGCGGTCATAAATGTCGCCCAGCACGTGCAAGCAATCCACCGCCATGCGCTTGATCAGGCTGCACAACGCCTCAATAAAGCCGTTCCCCTCACCCACCTCAATGATGGTGGAGATGATGTGCGTATAGTACGCCTGCTTGTTGTGCTCCTCACCCGAGGTATGCAGCAGCTCATCCACCGCGTAACGGTACGCATCCGGCAACGCCTTACGCACCTTGGAGCGCGAATACTTGGATGCAACCGAGCGCGCCACGTTCACAAGACGGTAAAGCGTACGGCTGTACCACTCCACCGTATTTTCTCCGCGCGCACAGATATCCTCGATCTTCTCAGCGGGATAATAAATCAGCGTGCAAAAATCACGTTGCTCCTCCTCACTCATTTCACTGCCCAGAATATCACGCACCTTTTCGCGCACGACACCCGAGCAATTGTTGAGAATGTGCTCAAACGCCTCACTCTCCCCGTGCAAATCACTCATAAAGTGCTCTGTCCCCTTGGGCAGATTGGAGATGGCGTTGAGCGCAATGATCTCCGCCCCCACCTGGGGAATGGTGGGAAATTCCTTGGAAAGAAGCTGCAGCAGCTTGATCTGATCTGCGGTGTATTCTCGTTTCATTGCTTTCCTCCCTGTGTTTCTAATCGGTTAATACGGGCACGCCTCTGCTCAACAGCAAATTTGCCGCATGCGTGATTTGCGCCTCGGTGGGAATCCATTCCTCCCTGCCGCTGTCGGCAAGCCCCAAGGCTGCCGCCTTGCTGCCACCCATGGGATGATAGCGCAAAAGCTGCACCCCTGTGCAATGCTTGAGCGTTGCATACAACTCGGCAATGTGGGCAAAGTGCGCGTCATCCGTGGTCAAACCGTTCACCAACAGACAGCGCAGACGCGTTTTGACGCCCAGCCGGTCAATTTGCGCAAGATTGCGCAGTATAAGCGTGGGGTCAGCCCCCGTCAGCTCTTTGTGCTTTTGCGCATCGGTATGCTTGATATCAAAATAAAACTCATCCACGTACGGCGCGGCGGCACTGACCGTATCGGGATCGCACGCCCCCGCCGTTTCCACCAGCACGTGCAATCCGTGCTGCTTGCACAATTGCAACAGCTCGATCACCCCGTCCGCGCAAAGGGGCTCGCCGCCCGAAAGCGTCACACCGCCCGTATTCCCGTAAAACGCGGCATCCGTCAGCACCTCGGCAAGAATTTGCTCGGCACGCATGTCCGTGCCCACGATCTTGCACGCCTCGGTCAGGCATACGCGGGCGCATGCGCCGCAGCCTTCACACAATGATACCACACGGCGGCGGTCGTTTTGTGTCAACACCTGCGCTCCCGTCGGACACGCACTCACGCACGCACCGCACCCGATGCACAGCGCATCATAAAACATGACCTCGGACGCAAATTTCTGCGTTTCGGGATTATGACACCACACGCAGCGCAAGGGGCAGCCCTTAAAAAACACCGTGGTGCGCAGCCCCGGTCCGTCGTGCGTGCAAAATCTCTGTATCTCGGCAACTCGCATGCTCATTCTCCCGGCACGTACCCTGCGCGCTCCAGCACCATGCGCTGCCATTGGTCGTCCAAGGTCACGAATCGCGCATTCCAGCCCGACACGCGCACCGAAAGCGTCTTGTAATTTTCGGGGTGCTTTCGTGCATCCAGCAGGGTCTGTACGTCCAGCACGTCTACCTGCATAAAGTAACCGCCCAAGGCGCAAAAGCCCTGCATCAGCCCCTCCAGCGCGCAAAGTCCGTTCTCGCCCTCCAACGTGCCCGGGTGCATCTTGATATCCAGTGCCGCGCCCGTAGTCATGCGCGTAAGATCCGCTGCACAGTACGAGCGTACCGTTGCGGTCGCCCCCGCGGTGTCCGTACCGGGCGTGGGCGAGGTGTTTCCTGCCAGAATCTCGCCGCGGCGATAGCCGTGCGGCACGGCGGTACGGTGGGCACGCCATTCTATCTGCCGCCCAAAGGTACTGATGCCGGGCGGGAACATGATGGGATATCCCTTGGCATAGGGTGCACAGGCATCCGCAAAGGCATTGACCGCCCACGCATAATGTGCATCTGCCGCAGGATCACCGTTTCCGTAATGCGGCAGCTTGTGCTTGGCGTAAAGAGCCAGCTGCTCTTCTCCCTGCCAATCCTTGCGCAATATCTCGCAGAGCTGCTTGACGCTCAACCGTTTTTCCATAAAACAAAGCTGCTCAATGGCAGAGAGCGCGTTTGCCACGTCACCCACGCCGCCCATATGCGGTGAGAGCACGCGATAGGGCGTGCCACTCTCCAGATATCCCCTGCCGCTCTCGGCACAGCCGTGTTCAAACAGATCAATCATAGGCGTGGGCATCTGCAGGCGGAAGGTATAGTCCCCCTCTCTCCATGCGGGCACAAAGCCGTCAAGTATGCTCTCGCAGGCATGCGAGGCGACCTGCTTCATGCGCTCGGCATAAGCAAATTTGATTGCGTCCATGTCGGCAAAATCCGCGATCTCGCCCTCTGCCACGTGCAAAACGTCCTGCAGCAGCACGTGCAAAAAGTCCATGGGCATATAGGAAAAATAGGTCTTACCGGGAATCTGCACCTCCCAGCAGCCGTCGTTTGCAAAATCATAGATCTCGTGCGCGGGATACCCTTGGGCACGCAAGGCGGCAAGCACCGTTTTTTCGCAATACACCGCCACAACGCCGCCACCGTGCCGCATCACGCGCGCAAGCAGGCGCAAAAATTCCTTGGGGGTATTGTCGTGGAGTCTGACAGAAATGGGAAAATCCGAAATGCCCAGCTCCTCCACGATCTCCAGACACAGATAGCTGACCGCGTTGGTTACGTCTGCGCCCGAGGCATCCGTTCCGCCCAACACGATGTTCTGATAATGCTGCGCATCTCCCGAGCCGCGCGGAGTATCGCGCTCAATCCACTCACAGCCCTTGATAAACATGGATGCCAGCACCTCGCGCGCCTCGTCCATGGTGGTCACACCCGCGGCAAGATCACGCTCTAAATACGGGCCAAGCAGGCGGTCAATGCAGCCGATTCCCGGCCAGTTGCCGCCAAGGCGCAAAAACGCAAAGCCGAACCAAAGACTTTGCACAGCCTCGGCAAAGCTTTCGGCAGGCTGCATCGGCACGCGCAAAAGCGTTTGATGCAGATGCGGATACGCGTCGCGCGTAGCCTCCAGATATCTTCCGTGCCAGACCTGCATGGCGTCTAAGGTGCGCAAAAGTGCGTCGTGCCTTTGCATAGCAGGCGCGTCAAAGGACGAGGTATCCATGCCCTCGATGCGCGCACGCATGCCGGCAATCCCCTCGCGCACCAAAATGCCGAAATCCACAGTCAAATGGCTGACGCTTGGCCAAAGAATGCTCCCCTCTCTTGCCACGGGCACTTGATGGCGCACACCCGCGCCCAACGTGGCAGCACCGCATACGCGCTCACCCTCGCAAATGCGCACGGGACACTTGCGCACCAGTACGTCCAGCGCAGCGGTATATCTTTCGTGATCGCTCATGCGCTCCCAGCCGAGCACGTCGTCTACCGGGATATAGGGAACTTCCAAGGTTTGCGCCCCGTACTTTCCCTGCAGGGATTCCATGGCAAAGTGCCGCGTGGATTCGCAAAGCCGCACGGGTCTGCCACCCTTATATGCCGAAGGAAAAACGTAAGCACTCATAGTGATCTCCTTACATACCAAAAATCAAATCTTTTTCACCAATTGCTTGATAAATTCCACGACCTCACCGTCGGGGCCATACACAAATGCGATCTGAATGGTGATCTTGCGCGGATGCGCGTCAAGATCCATCACAGTGACGGGCATCCGCGGCGCGGCGCCTGCAGCGAGTGCCTTTTGCAGCGCGTCCTCAACGTTCTCCACGTGCAAGGCAAGATGCTGCCAACGCCCTTCCGATGCAAAATCCTGCCCGGGCTTTGCAAACACCTCAAGCATTGTGCCGTCACCCGTGTCAAGCAGCGCGATACGGCTATCCCCCTGCCCCCAGGCAGTGTATACCTTCATGCCCAGCTTCTGATAGAAAGCCAGCGACTTGTCAAAATCCGATACGTACAGAGCCATGTGGTGAAAGCCCATGCCCTTAATCATTTCGTTTGCCATAATAGCCTCCTTATTCTTCAAAAGACGCGTACACGTCCTGCTCGTAAAGGAAGGATGTCAGCGCGCCAGAGCCGCCGTCGTAGCCCGAATTCTTCATGTAAATTGCCGTGATCTTGTTCTCCGGGTCACTCCAATAGTGCGTACCGTACGCACCGCTCCAGCCAAAGCAGCCGCGAGGCATTTGGTAGTTATCCGCGGTGATGACACGCACACCAAGTCCCCACTGCTGGGGAGGAGGCATGATCGCGTCGGTCACCTGGACGCTGCCCATCTTCTTGACAGATTCGGGAGAAAGAATGCGCACACCGTCCAAAGACGTGCCGCCGTGCGTCAGCATTTCACCAAACTTCACGTAATCATCCAGCGTGGAAGCCAAGCCCGCGCCGCCGCAGCATTGTGTATTGGGAATATTTTCAAAGATGGTCTCCACCGACTTGGGCACGGCATAGCCGCCCTTTTCCTCGGTATAGTTGTGCATGGCGATCATACGTGCCTTTTGATCATCACTTAAATCAAAGGTGGTATCGTGCATACCCAGCGGCAGGAACAGATATTTATCCAGAAATTCGTTATACGCCATGCCCGACACGATTTCAATGATGCGGGCAACCGCCACGAACGCCACCACGGGGCTGTACCATTGTGCGGTATAAGGCTCGAATGCCAGATACTTATCCGCAAACCAATCCATCACGCCCGCCGGGGTCTTGGCGTTTTCCTCGGGCATGGTTGCCCATGCGTGATCGCCCACCTCCAGCGTACCGATACCGCTGGTATGCGAAAGCAGGTGCTTGATGGTAATGCGCGTGGACGCATCCTTATCGTAAACGGGCTGACCGTTCTCCATATGTCCGATCTGCATATTTGCATATGCGGGAATGTACTTGGCAAGCTCATCGTCAATGGAAAGCAGCCCCTGCTCTTCGGCAATCAGCGCGGCAACTGCCGTAATGGGCTTGGTCATGGAAGCAAGACGGAACATGGCGTTCTCGTAAAGCGGCTCTTTGGTGCTTGCATTCTGATATCCCCAGGTTTTGTGCAAAAGCACCTTGCCTTCCTGGACCACGCAAAGTGCCGCGCCGCCCACCTTACCGCTTTCGATATCCGCGCTCACGCGCACATTCACCAGCTCTTCAAGCTTTTGTGCATTGAGTTTTTTCATAGCATTATTTCTCCTTTTTATCAAGCAAGGGCTGTCGCACGGTGCGACAGCCCTTGCGGAACTGTATATTTGCAATAATCTTTTACAAGCCTAAACGTGACTTGCAAAGGAAATAGAACGGACAGAGTATAACGTCACGTTATTCATCCTTTTCGAACTTAGAAATCAGCTTCTGAATCATCTTGTTCGCATTCTTTTGCTTCTTGGAGTAGTTGGATGCGAAGTTATTCTTACCGTCGTTTACGCTGGTCTTGAACAGGGGCTCCAGACCGATCTCTGCATAGTACATGCAAAGGTCGTAGGTACGGGTCTTGAAGATGATATCCAGCATGCCCTGAGACTCCTCGTCACGTACGGACTTACGCTGCAGAACGGTATCATAGTAAGCGGGGGTGACTCTCTGGTGAGAGATGATTGCCAGTGCTTCCAGCGTAGGACCAAGTCTTTCCGGATTCTTGGCAGCCTTGGAAACGGAGGAGGTGGAGCAAATTGCGTTGGTCCAGGTGATGTAATCCTCCTGCTGTGTGTTGTACTTCGGTACGGGCAGCACGCCAAAGTCGGTCTCCATTTCCTTACCAAGGGAAACGATGTACATAACAACCTCGCTGTAGAACAGACCTCTGCCTGCTACGAAGATGCTCTTACCCTGATCCTCCTTACCGGGAGGGGACATAAAGGTTGCATTGTTGGTGTAGTAAATGTTCAGCACCTTTTCAAGTAGCGTGGTAGCCTTGTCCATACCGCTTGCATCAAGTGCCAGGTAGGGATCCTCGCCCTCTTCACAAATTACGTAACGCAGACCTGCACCAAAGAAGAAGGTGGAACCGGTCTCCCAGGTGGATACGAAGCCGTATCTGTCCTCTACGCCGAACTTACCGTCACCGCTGGTATCAGCGGATACGTTCTTGATCAGGTTGTGGAAGTTATCCAGCGTCCACTCGTTGTTGTAAACCATCTCGTAGGGATCGATATCCTGGTCCTTTGCGAACTGCTTGTTAAACAGCATAACGTAGGTCGTGCCCTCATCGGAATAGTTGATAGAGCCGTTAAGGAAATAGATCTTATCGGAGATCATAAAGCTTGCAGTGCCCTGGTCCCACCAAGGTGCGGACAGGTCAATCCCCTCCAGCGTGGTGAAGCTGATCAGGTTACCGTCGGAAGCCAGTGCAGAGGTGTGAACCATGTGGTTCTGCAGCAGGTCGTATTCACCCGTGCCTGCCTGCACGTCCTTCTTGGTCTCAGCGCTCATTTCAGCCGTAGGTACGGGAACGATGTTGAGCTTGAGATTGCAGTACTCCTCAAACGCGAGGTTACGCTGATAAACGGCATCCTCAAGAACCTCAGTACGTTCCTCGGTATACCACTCGTCATAATGGAAATCTTCTCTTGCTAAAACGGTGAAGTCCTCTTGATTCCAGTCTACACTAATCTCTGCAAGTGCCACTGCAGCGGGATCATCACTCTCCACTTCAATGCTTTGCAGCGTGTCGTCTTCTCCCCCACCCTGCTCTGCGCAAGCCACCAAAACCGAAAGCAGCATCAAAGCGGTCAGGAATAAGCACAAGTACTTTTTCATATCGTTTCTCCTTGTGAAATAATTATAGGCATACACCCTAAATTACATTATACAGTATCTCAACACATTTGTCAATCGACATATATGGAGAATTTTACGCCCTCGGTCTGTGCAAAATGACACGGTCAACGACCTGTAATCCATATTCGGCGACCCATTCGTTTGCCCGCTCTATGATAGCAGGATCAGCAACGGCGTGTGCGTCGTGCGCATCACACCCGAAAATGACCTTGTTGCCCGTGCGTGCGGCGATCTCCCAAAAATCACGGCAAGGGTAAGCGCGCCCCTCGGCAAGCCCCAAGAAGTTAAGCTCCAGCGGGATATCCATTGCCTTGACCTCGCGGCACATCCATTCCATTGCCGCACAATACTCCTCACCGCGCTCGGTGTTGCTTGGCAGATCGGGGTGCGCCAAATACACGAAGTCCCCCGTGCGCAAGCCCTCCACGACTTGGCGCGCATACTGCCACGGAATATCAGCGCTCACTCTGCCGCCGCAATAGACGGGCGCGTCGATCTCGTTGCCCACCATGTGCTGCCCTAAGATCAGATACTCGTACGGATAGGGCTGCAAAAACTCTAAAAGACTTTGGTGGTAGAGCGGATAATACTCTGCTTCAAATCCGATACGGATCTCAATGCGGTCCGCATACTCCTCTCGCAGAGCCTGCAGCGTGCGCACGTACTCCTCTATCTCGTCACAGCGCATGCGAAAGCCCGATTGATGCCCGTTTGGAAACGGATACGGCACGTGATCGGCAAAGCCCAGCACCTTTACGCCGCGGGCAATGGCGGTTTCTATATATTCGCGCTCTGTTCCGCGCGCGTGATTGCACCTGTAGGTATGCGTATGATAATTTGCGTACATATCAATCTTCCTTTACACGTTTGATTTGCGTAGTTATTATATCAAATCACGGACAAATTTGCAATAGCAATTGACAATTTTCGCGCATTATGCTACAATGATATCATCTTATGAGAGGAGAGCTTTCATTATGGCAACCAAAAAGAAAAAATCCACCAACAACCTGACGCGTATTCTCATCAGCATCATCTTTATCGCCCTTGGCACTTCCTCCGTGATCACCGCCCTGCAGGGCTTGGTCACGCTCAATCTCAACATCGGTATTGCTGCTGCACTGGGTATTCTGATGTTCATCACGGGTATTATCAGCTTTTGCAAAAAAATGGTGGCTTGCCGCGTGCTTGGCGTCATAGTCTGCATTCTCTCGGTCGCCATGTTCGTGCTCAGCCTGCCCTCGGCTACCTTGGGTACGCTGCAGGGTCCTGCTCTTTATCTGACGCAGGCACTGCTTGCCTGGCTGTTCTTTGATCTGTCGTAAAAGCACGGCGCATAAACGATTCCATAAACACAAAAAAGGGACTGCTTCATTTGAGGCAGCCCCGATCTTTATTTTGTTGAGCGAATCAAGCTTCACAGACAAAGACGATTTTGACACGCCTGTTCTTTTCATCAAATCCTGCGAAAACCTCAGAGCAAAACGCACTGAGCGAGGAGAAAAGCAGAGTGCTTTCCGTCATGAATATCGTAGCCGAAAGACCTATGAGCAGATTGTTAAGCATTGGCACGTACGATATGTTGATGCAAGATCGCTGCTCCACGGCTAATTGGCATGCACAATACATTGCAGCACCGTATTTTTGATACATCTGCAGCTCAGGCATATTTAGCTTGAATTGAATTTGTTCCCAGGCCTGGTAGACCCAAAGGTCATCCTTGGCTCCCTTGCCTACAGGATAATCGGTATAGTCAGCAGAAAAAATCAAGGGGTCTGTTTTGTCATACGAGGAACTCATGCTTTGCCTCCCATTAAAATAAAAAGTGCGCAGCCGAAGCTACGCACAAAAAATGGTAGCTCCGTTTACTGCGACATAAACCGATTTCCCCACGCCTTCAACAGCATACGAAAATGGAGCATACATTTTTTACAAGGAAATAAAAAATGTACGCCATTGAAGGATGACGGGGGCACCATCGGTTATTCAGTTTATGTCGCACGTATATTATAACACATCTTGATGATGTTGTAAACAGATTTTGAAAAACTTACGATAAAAATCAAAAAATCAAAAAACACTACACGCATATTTTCAAAAATTCTATTGCGCACATCACGCATGTGTGCTATAATGATTTTAGTTAAGTAAAATCACCGACCTCAAAAGGAGGGCTTTCGTATGAAAATCGTTGTCAAAATCGGCACTTCCACACTGGCGCACGCCACGGGAAGACTGAATATCAAACGCATCGAGCAGCTTTGCAAGAACCTTTCCGACCTTAAAAACGCAGGGCACGAGATCATTCTCGTCTCGTCCGGTGCAATCGGCATGGGTGTGGGCAAGCTGGGGCTTCCCTCCCGTCCGCGCGACGTGGCAGGCAAGCAGGCGGCGGCTGCCGTTGGGCAATGCGAGCTGATGTACACCTACGACAAGCTCTTTTCCGAATACAATCACACGGTCGCGCAGATTCTGCTGACGGCAGACGATTTGCGCCACGACGACCGCCACCAAAACTTTGAGAACACCATGAGCCGCCTGCTTGCGCTCTCGGTGCTGCCTATCATCAACGAAAACGACACGGTTGCCACCGAGGAAATTGAGATCGGTGACAACGACACCTTGGCTGCCATTGTGGCGGAAAGCACCCATGCAGACCTTTTGATCCTGCTTTCCGATATTGACGGACTTTACACAGCAGACCCCCACAAGTGCGCCGACGCGCAGCTGATCTCGGACGTATACGCGCTGAACGAGGACATTCTTGCCCTTGGCGGCAGCGCGGGCTCTTCTCTGGGCACGGGCGGCATGACAACCAAGCTGCGTGCCGCGCAGATTGCAACCGCGGCAGGCTGCGATATGGTCATTGCCAACGGCGCTGACCCCGACCTGCTTTACAGCATTGCAGCAGGTAAGGCTGTGGGCACGAAATTCCACGCAAGCAAAGGAGCGAGCGCATGAGAAGCACACAGGAAATTTTAATTGCCGCCAAAAAGGCGGGAAACGTCATAAAAAGCTATACCCCCGCGCAGCTGGACGCGGCACTTGGTGCCATGGCTGCGGCATTGGTTGCAGATACCGATGCCATCCTGACAGCTAACGCACAAGACCTTGAAGCCGCACGCGGACGCATCTCGGACGTCATGCTGGACCGTTTGCGCCTGGATCACGGGCGCGTGCAGGCAATGGCGCAGGGCATTCTGGACGTACTTTCCCTGCCCTCCCCCTTGGGACACGTGCTTGCAGAGTTTGAACGCCCCAACGGCATGAC
>JAFNZX010000244.1 GCA_017382615.1 Clostridia bacterium
CCGAGCATGATGCGAATGATCTCTTTGTCAGTCTCACACATACCGTCACGCGCCAGCTTGCCTACGTTGCGGATTGTGTTTTCCACGCCCTTGGTCACGATGCCGTCGCCGCCCACGAACTGCTTGCCCTGCATGTACATGTGCATGCCGAGCAGACCCGCCTCCACGCTGGACGCGATCTTTGCCGCGCAGCTTGCTTTGGCACCGTCGCAAATGACGCCAGAATTGATGGCAAGGCCGTTGACTACGGTGTGCGCAATCTCACGGTACTTGCCGCCATGCAAGTACGTCACGCCCGCAGCCGCACCGCAGCCCGCGCTGGTCGCGCCACAGTATGCGGACAGCGCACCGATGCCTGTCTTCAGGCGCACGGTGACCAGGTTGGACACTACCAGCGCGCGCAGCAGCTCCTCGTGCGACACACCCATTTCCTTTGCGTACACAATAACGGGCAGAGAGGCGGTCATGCCCTGATTGCCGCTGCCCGAATTGATGACCACGGGCAGCTCACACCCGTTCATTCTCGCATCCGAGCCTGCAGCCGCATATGCCTTTGCCTTGTTCGCCACGTTGTCACCGTAAGCAGCCAGTAGCACCTTGCCGATCTGCGAGCCGTACTCGCCGCGCAAGCCCTCCTCGGCAATAGCGGTATTGTACGCGATCTGTCTCTCCAGCACCTCGCGCACGTCCTCTATTTCCACATTATCCGCAAATTCCACAATCCTCTCTACGCTGAGCAGATCGTAGTGCGATTCCTCTCTCTCTACCTTTTCGGGCTTTGCTGCAAACAGTACCTCGCCGTTGCGCACCACACGCTCCACGTGGGTATGCTTATTGGTCAGCAACACACTTGCTTCACTTTCCCCTGCAAACACCGTCACACCGATGGAAAATACGCAATTTCCGTCCGCGCGCTTGACCTCAATGGGTGTTGCATCTCTGTACGCGCTGATGCGCTTGATCTCTTCCGGGGTCACATTCGAAATGACCTCCAGCTCGCAATACGGATCTCCTGCCACAATCCCTGCCGCTGCAGCAGCCTCAATGCCCTTCAGACTGCCCGTATGCGGAATAAACACGCTCTTGACGTTCTTGATCACGTTACCGCTGACGTCCACGCGCACGCGCTCAGGCACTGTCCCCAGCGCTGTCTTTGCGATGGCGGCAGCATATGCGATAGCGATCGGCTCGGTACAACCCATCGCAGGAATCAATTCCTTATGTAAAATGGCAACGTATGCCTCATAAATATGCTTGTCCATATACTTCTCCACTCAATCAAACTCCGCGAAAGCCCTTACCTATGATCTCGCTGCTGTTGGATACGATAATGAATGCGTTGGGATCAACCTGCTTGACGATCTTTCTCAGCTTAGCTCCCTCCGCGCGACGACAAACGGTCAAAAGTACCGTTCTGGGCTCGCCCGTATAACCGCCCTCACCTTGAATTTTGGTAAAGCTGCGGTGAATACCTGCCGTAATGTATTGGCTGATTTCCTCGGGCTTGCTGGTGATGATCGTAAAATACTTAGAGGTATTCATGCTCTCGATCACACCGTCTACCAAGAACGCCTTGGCAAACAGACCCAGCATGGAGAACAGACCCGTTTGCATGCCGAACACCCAAAATGCGCTCAGCGCGATGACAAAGTCGGTTGCAAGCAACGCCTTACCGATATCCAAGTTGGTATATTTCTTCAAGATCAAGGCAACGATATCCGTGCCGCCCGATGACGACTCGGTCATAAACAGCAGGGCTGAGCCGATTGCAGTCAGAAGGATCGCATATACAAGCTCCAAAAACGGCTGATCTGTAAAGGGCCCCGTCATCGGGAACAAATGCTCCAGTGCAAACGTACCAAACGAAAACAGCAAGCTGCAATACACCGTTTTGATTGAAAACCCCTTCCCCAAGAAAATAAAGCCCACGATCAACAGTAACACGTTGATGACCGTCAGCACGTTTCCCGAAGTCAGATACGGTGCAAGTGCAGGCAGATACTGATTGGCTATGCCCGATACAACCACCGCAATGCCGCTGACACCGCCCGTTGAGAATCCGTTGGGAATCTTAAAAAAGTACACACCGACCGTGGTCAGCAGTATACCCAAATTCATAAGAGCAAAATTTTTGACTTTACTTTTCATAGTGTCCTCTTGTTTTTATTTCTCTACAACAGTATATATTGTCACGCGAAAAATGTCAAGGGGTGTAGACAAAAAAGCGGGGCTGAACCGTAGGCTCAGCCCCTTTTGTTATGATTTTGAATTATTCTGCGTCGGTTTCCTCTGCGGGAGCTTCCTCAGCGGGAGCTTCCTCAACGGGAGTTTCCTCAGCGGGAGTTTCCTCAACGGGAGTCTCCTCAACGGGAGTCTCCTCAACGGGAGTCTCCTCAACGGGAGCTTCCTCAACGGGAGTCTCCTCAACGGGGGTCTCCTCAACGGGAGCTTCCTCAACGGGGGTCTCCTCAACGGGGGTCTCCTCAACGGGAGTCTCCTCAACGGGAGTCTCCTCAACGGGAGTCTCCTCAACGGGAGCTTCCTCAACGGGAGCTTCCTCAACGGGAGCTTCACTTGCACCGGGAATTTCAGGCTGCAGCTTGATTGCATGACCGCCGGTCAGGGTAATCATCTTGATTGCCTGCAGCGAGAAGCTGTTAGCCTCAACGGTCAGAGCCTTATCCAGGTCACCGTCAGCCAAAATCTTAACTCTCTTGCAATCCGAAGCAATCAGCTTCTTTTCCTTGAGGTTAGAAATGTTAACGGTGTCGCCGTCCTCGTAGTGAACGTTCAGCGTACCAACGTTGACAGCACCCATCTTACCGGTTGCAGCACATGCTACCAATACGACGGAGTTAACCGCCTGCGTATCGGTCATCAGTACGTCTGCTTCTTCAGCGGAAACGTGGTCAACGTGAACGATCTCTTCCGTAGTGGGAGCTTCAACGATGGTTGCTGCACCCTTCTGTGCGTCGGTCAGCTCTTCAGGCTCGGTTTCCTTTGCTGCCTCTTCAGGAGCGGGACCCTTCGGGAAGATGTTGTGACCGTACAGAATGTACGCAACGATCAGAACTGCAACGAATACCAGCAGAATGATCAGGAAGATCCACCAGCCGTTCTTCTTTTCGGGATCGGTCGTGCCGGGAACGGTGGTCTCGGACTCAGATTCACTCTGTCCGGGAGTGGTTACCTCATCGGTAGTGCCCTCGGGAGGCGTTGTGCCGGACTCAGAACCGGACTCATCAGGGCCGGTGGTCTCGTCACCGGGAGTGGTGGTCTCGTCACCGGGAGTGGTGGTTTCGTCGGGAGCAGTGGTCTCGTCGGGAGCAGTGGTGTCGCCGCCGGGAACGGTGGTGTCCTCGGGAGCGGTGGTCTCGTCGGGAGCAGTGGTGTCACCGCCGGGAACGGTGGTGTCCTCGGGAGCGGTGGTCTCGTCGGGAGCAGTGGTGTCGCCGCCGGGAACGGTCGTATCCTCGGGAGCGGTGGTCTCGTCGGGAGCAGTGGTGTCGCCGCCGGGAACGGTGGTGTCCTCGGGAGCGGTGGTGTCACCGCCGGGAACGGTCGTGTCCTCGGGAGTGGTGGTCTCCTCGGGAGCGGTAGTATCCTCGGGAGCAGTGGTATCGCCGCCGGGAACGGTCGTGTCCTCGGGAGCTGTGGTTACGGTCTCATCCTTATGGTGTCCGCAATCGCAATCGCCGTTTGCATCCCAGTTATGTGCTTCCAGCTTCTTGTATCCGCATGCGCAAACTGCCCAGTGGAAATCGTCATCGCACTGCTCGTAAGCGTTGAATACGTGCGCGGTCAAATCCTGTGTTTCATAGAAATCATAGTCCTGAAGAGCCTGCGCAAAGGTGACTACGGGATCGGTGGTGCGCCTGTTTGGACTCCACTTCCACTTGCTGACGTAGTGTCCCTCATCAACGGGTGCCTGGAGTGCTGCGAAAGCAGGAACGTCAGCTGCGGTCAGGGTCTGATCCAGATCGGTATTGATAGTCACGGTCTTGATCAGGTTGCCGCTCAGGTCATAGAAGTTTACGGTGTACAGATACTGTTCGTAGTTGACTGCATAGTAGGAGAAGTGGTTGGTGGTGAATACCAGCGCATCCGCATCCTCGGAGAGTACGGTCTGGTTCACAACGCCGTTCTCGCCTACGTAGTAAACGTAGCCGTGGAACTTGTTTGCATTTTCCTTAAAGGGAACGGAGATCGTCGCCTTACCCTGGTCAAATGCAGAGCCGATCAGATCAAAGCTGTAAACGGAGTCGTATTCGTAGTAGCTTACGGAAGTGGGCCACTCAGTCTCTTCACCGATTACGCAGGAGATTGCAAAGGTGATCTCGTTTGCAGTAGCGTTTGCCTTGATGTTGTGCAGTGCCTCGTTATCCAGAAGAATGGTAACGGTATCTGCACCTGCGTCGTTGCCTGCTGCAACTACCTTGAAGCCAACGTTGCTATCCAGAGCAGCGAGGTCAAAGAGAATGGAAGGAATGACGTCAGCAGCAGTCCAACGGTTACCAACCAGCTCGTATCTGCTCATCTCGAGCACGTACGTAGTGCCTACAATGGTAACGTTGCTATCTTCATCAAAGTGAGGATGTGCGCTGTATGCCGCAAAGTAATCTGCGTGAGCAGTTGCCTTAGCGACAGCAGTGCCGTTCTCTGCATACCAACCAACAAAGGAGTAGGTGTTATACAGGTCCATACCCTTAGCAGGTGCTGCGGGTGCGGTGGGCACAGTGTTGTACTTGACCTCTACGGAATCAACCAGCACGCCCTGTGCATAGAAGTTCACGGTTGCGTACAGCTGTGCCTCGTAGGTGGTGTGTGCAGTTGCGGGAACGATTGCCTCATTCCAGCCCTTGAAGGTCAGAATGCTTGCAATTGCTTCGATCCAAGCAGCCTCGGGAGCAGGAGTCTGACCGTAGGGCACTTCGATCTTGTGCGTCTTATCCGCAACGATAAAGGTAACGTCAGCACTATACTCTGCTACGTAGGTAGCATCGCCGGTAACTGCAGGCAGCTCAAAGCCGTAGCCTGCCCAACCCTTGAAGTTCAGCGTATCAAAGAGATACAGCTCCGCATCCAGAGAAGGAACTTCACCGTATGCAAAGGTCTCGGTATAGATCTTGCCAAGCACGTCAAAGGTAACCGTAAACTGATCGGTAACCTTCTTGACAGTAATCACACTGTCCTGTGCGGGCATTGTGGTCAGTACGTCGCCGTACTCGTCCACTGCAACCAGCGTGTAGCCGGTGCCCTTAAGAGCAGAGTAGTAAGGAGCAAGCTCTGCGCCGTAAGGCAGGAAGCCTTCAAAGATCAGATTGCCCTTTTCGTCTACAAATGCAACGCTGTACAAGTCAGCGAAAGTAATATCAAAAGTAAGCTCGGAGGTGATATCACGGGTGGGAACGTAATCGCCCAGGGTCACGGATCTGCCGTAAGCGGTGATGGTGATCTTATCCAGCACGTTCTTGATCCATGCGCCGGGATTATAGGTTGCGTCAAATGCAAAGCCGAAGGAACCGTTGCCCTTGTAGGTATCAGTCAGCTTGGTGTCTGCAAATTTATCGGGCATCATGTTGAACACAAGATCAATCACACGGTCAACACCGTTGTACAGAGCCTGTGCCTTAGCGGAATCGGGAATTCTGTTCTGGTAATCAGCGAACGCCTCTACCATACGCTGCACGATATCCTGTGCGCGAGTGGGGCTGACGTGCAGCTTGTTTGCAACGCGAGCTGCTGCTGCATCAAGCTTTGCGCTGCCAACGAGAGCGTCTGCATCCTTAAGCTGGGTCAAAGCAGCCAGATCATCGTAAGTAACCAGCTGGGTCAGCTCGTATACGGCGCGGAGCGTGAACGCTGCCTGCTTACCGTCTACGGACTCGGGAGCCTTTTCGATAAGGATGTTACCGTACTTCTTGAACAGCTCGAATGCGGGACGAGCCTGCTCGATCTTTGCAAGCACAGCCTGTTCCTTTTCATCAAAACGATCTACGTTATCAAACAGGTATTCAACCACTTCGATAAACTGATCGTACTCAAGCAGATCAAACAGTGCCATCAGCTCGCCAACGGTTGCACTTTCGCTCAGACCCTTGACGATCGTCTGCTTGGTCTGATCGGAAACGCCTGCGTGGTTGAGAGCCTTTGCAAGCGCCTGGGTGAATGCACCGGGCACGAAGATATCAACGTGCACGTCACCGCCCGTTGCGACCACGTAATCCACAACCTTGTCGTTGGTGTAGATGATGGTCTGTGCGCTCTTGCGGATCAGGTCAATATTGCCCTTGAGAGCAATGTTGAGCTTGACGTCAAAGTCATGCTTGCCGTTTGCACCCAGCGTAACGTCGTACGTGCCGATTACGCCGTCATCACCCATATTGGCAACGTCCTTGGGAGTAATCAGGTCGGTAAGCAGTGCGTTCTTGATGCCGGAAGTAGAAATAATCTCACCGTAGTTGCCTGCCTGCACGGTGTTGAGCAGCTCGATCAGCTGGCTTGCGCCGTAGCCGTCGATACCAAACACCTCGTAGCCGTTGACGTCGATGGTGTTGGTCTTGCTGTTGTACATGTGCAGTGCGGAGGACTGCAGGAAGGAAATGATTGCTTCCTTATACACGCTCGTTGCGCTGCCGCCTCTGACGTCACCCAGCAGATCTGCTAAGATCTCGTTGTAGTTGCTGGGAGATACGTTGATGTACAGCGTTGCTACGCCGTTTGCGTAGGTCATCTCGTACTCACCGTAGTTCATGGGCATACCGTTGACGTCCTTCACGATCTCTTCAACGATGTCCACGGTCTCACCGTTAACGGTGATGTTCTTTTCGGGCATGAATACGTAATCCAAATCCCAGGAAACGTACTTGCCTGCATGCTTAACAGCAACGGAGGGCTGTTTGATCAGCTGCTTGTACGTATAGGTCTGGGTCTTGACGGTCTTTCCGTCCAGCTTCCAGGTTACGGTATAGGTAGGCTCAACGTAAACCTCGCCTCTCTCCTCAGCCTCAGCCTTGTCCTGCTCGACCTTCTGCTGATGCTGGATGGAGTCCATCAGATCGTCTACGGAAGCACCGTTCTGGACTGCGTCCATCACGTTATCAATGCCGCCGAAGTAATCCTCAACTACCTTGCCGCTGGTCAGGATATCCTGCCAACCCTTCTGGATCTCGGTTCTGTTGTACACAGCCGTCCAGGTCTGGTTGTCAGTGCCTGCGCCCTCAACGCTCCAATCGCCGGTAAAGGTGTAGGTATAGTTCTTGTCGTCAGCCTTTACGGGACTCAGAGTGTTTGCAAATGCCTCGATCTCACTCTCATTCTCAAACTTGAGAACGCTGTCGCCGCTGCCGGTCACAAAGGTTACGGTAATGGAACCGGTAGCCACGATCTGCTCAACGGTATAGAGAGCAACATAAGTAGCATCTGCCTTTGCGGGCACAACGACGGGAGACCACCCCTTGAACGTGTACTTATAATCGGCGGTCTCATAGCTGAGCGCTGCGATATCGTCGGGGAACACGGGGGTTTCGCCATAAGGTACTTCAGGAACCTCAATAACGGTATCCTCATCGATCTTCCAAGTGATCGTGAAGGTATCCTTGAAAACGTTATCGATGACGTTGTTCATGCTGCCCAACGTATCGTCGCTTCCGGAATTCTCACCCACAAGGTTGTCTGCGGATGCCTTAAAGCTTTCGTCGCTTTCGTACTTTTCCTCAACGTAGTCCTTCATCTGATCAGCAGCATCCTGGTCATTCTTGACCTTTTCATACTGCTGGAGCAGATCCATCAGGAAGTCAAGATCGCCTCCTGCAAGATCCGAAGGAAGTCCGGGAATAGCCGGTGCAGCGAACGCGGGAATATTGATTACAGAGATCAGCAATGCCAGACACAGCAATGCCAAAAGCGTTCTGCAACCCAATTTTGCGGTTTGCTTCATTGGTCTTTCCTCCAAGTAAATAGATTTTTAAGACTCGGGATATTCAACACCCCTGCCGGTCATTCCGGCGTGGACGCCTTAACATTATTATTATATAGGAACAGTCGGCAACCTCCCAAAAACGGCATAGTTAGCCTACGCGCCCTATAATACGAGAATTATAACACACTTTTCCGTTTTTGTCAAGACAAGAAGCCGTTTTACACAGAATATGCAGCAATTACGCGCAGATTGCATTTTGATTGAAATTCAAGCAACGATTGGCGTTTATCAGGCAATATTTCCTTGATATTCCGAAGTTTTTTGTCATTTTTTGGACATTTTTTGCTCACACGTCATTAATCATAAAAGCAACAAGCGTACCCCTCTCTGCAAATTCACAAAATGTTTACAAATTTCGACAACATTTTTTTGCAAAATGTGACATTTGTATACGTTTGCCCCTTAGAATGTCTGTATCGCACCATTTCAATACCGCTTGTTTACTATTCTACAATCCGTTAACCTATAAGTGAGGCGAGCGCACGCGCCAAAAAGCCGTCCCCTCGGGGGAAGGAGGGTTCCCATAGCGTACCCGCTATGGGAGGAAGGGGAACTCGTAAAGATATTAGAATAGCATTATCTTAGCGGTTTTTGCAAAATCAAGACAGTTTCTGCTCGAAATTCACCTGCCCGACTTTCACGCACATTCCCCTTCCTCCCCGTACGCCTGCGCTACGGGGACC
>JAFNZX010000245.1 GCA_017382615.1 Clostridia bacterium
CCCCGCTGTGGGAAGATATTTGCAAGCAAATTAGACCGCAGCGGAAGAAAAACGCGAATACTTGGAGCGATTTTCTGACGCGGTTGCGGTGGATGAGGTGCATCACACGGACGCTCTTTCACATCTTCGCAAATGCAAAAGGGGCCGAGTTGATGAATCAGCCCCTTTTGCAATTATTGGGTGAGAGTAATATCGCAAAGCGATACGCCCGCGTCGCACAGGAATACGCCCGCCTTGCCGTTAGCTGCATCGATCTTGACGCTGCCGTACAGCGAGCCGTCGATCCAGATATTGACCGTATCCGCACCGATCTCCAGCGAAAACAGGTGGAAATCGTTTGACGTAAAGAAGAAGTTGGGTCTTGCGTAAAGCTCGGTTTCCTTGCCGTCCGTTACGTCCACAAGGCGCAACAGATTCTGTGCATGGCAAACGCGCAGCTCGCGGTAGCCGTCCTTGCGGATGGCAAAGCGAATGCCGTAGCCGCGCCGCGCGGAGCTTTGCTCTGCATGCTCAAGTCTGATGCCGCAGCCAAGCGTCAGCGTTTTAGATGCTTGCTTGGTTTGCAGCAGCACGTCCCCCTGTCCGCGCGCCTGCAGGTAGACCTTTCCGTCCTCGGAGAGCGGGTGGAAGTGCGCATTCGTGTCAAAGTGCTCGCCCACCTTTTCCATAAACGCTGCCTCACGGGCAAGTCTGATGGCTTCGTAATCCACCTTGCTGTGCAGCTTGCATTGGTCAAAGATCGCGTAGCTGTCGGGGGCATTCCCCACGCTCTCAAAGCCAACGAATACATCTGCAGCCTCCGCCTTGATCTCAAAGGGCAGCTCTGTGACGGTGGGTCTTGTGCAGCATACCTCTCGCGACGCGATGATCTCGCCGCTTTCAATTTCGTAAACGATCATGCGCGCGCCCGCGCCGCCCGTCATGACCTCGGCACTAAAGGTGTGCTTGCCCATGGCAAGGTACAGCCCCTGCACGGCACGCACCGCGCCCGATTCGTAGTGCGAAATGCGTCCCTTTTCCTTGTCGGCATAAATGACGGTGTCAATGCTTGCCGCATCCGTATTTCTATAGAGCGTCCAGTTGGCAAGACCGCCCAGGGAAAAGTCACCGTTGCGGAAATTACTTGTGGAGTGCACGCCGCAATCGGTCAGCACGTTGGTGCAGGCAATGGGACCTAAGGTGCAGTTGCCCTTGTATCTGTTGCCAAATATGCGCACGTTCTTGACGGGGGAGTAGTCGTCGTCCTCGCTGTTATCAAAGGGCACTTTTCCGTTATAGGGATTATCGGGCCACGTGCCTACGGGATTGACGCAGACAAGGTAGTTGTCGTAAGCGGTCACGTCGCTGATCTCCTCCAGCTCCTGATTGGGGTCGTTTGTGCCCCAGGTAATGAACGCCAAAGCCTTGCCGCCGCCCGAATTGATATAGGAATGTGCGGCGGTGATATGGCGGCAGGAGTTGTCCTCGCCCATCATGTTGGTCCACCACAGAATGCCGCGCGGGTCGAAGTAATGGCAGGACATGACCACGCCGTCGTCGTTGGATTGCAAAAAGCAGCGGTTGACGAATACGTGCTGCGCCCCCGCCACGCCAAAGCCGTCACCGCTGACGCACTTGACCTCGTGCAGGCGCAGGTTGGCAAGATACACGTAGCGCGAGTGGTTGTATTCGGTATGGTAGTTGTTGGAGCGGATGATCTCAAAATCGCGGCACTCGCAATGCTCCACACGGAAAAATCCGATGGGAATGACGTGAATGCGGTCGGGGCAGCCCGAAGCGTAGCCCGGCATATCCACGCCCTCCTCGCTTCCCGTGTCCATCATGCGAACAGATCCCTTGCCCGTGATTTTGATATGGTGCAGGTTTGCCCCCTGTATCAGCGGCAGATTGCACACGTGCAGGCAGTGCGTCCAGTTGATGCCCGGGATCACGCCGTCGTGCCCGTAGGTGACCTCGTAATCGTAGTCGCAGGGCAGCTGGGATTGCCACAGCACCGCGCCGTCGCCAAAGTGCAGATCGACGTTCGAGCGCATGAGCAGGGAGGTGGCGATATAGCGGCGACCGTAAAAGTCATCCGAGCCGGGCAGCAGCACGCGCCCGCCGCCCGCAGCGGCTACGCGGTCAATTGCGTCCTGAATGGCAGCCGTGTCGTCGTGCACCGCGTCACCGTATGCGCCGCAATCCAGTACGGAAAGCGTGTAGTCGGGCAGGGCAAAGGCGTAGGGGTTCTGATCGAAATCCTCGTAGTTTTCAATATAAAAACGCTCGCACAGGCAAAGCGGCTTGCATCCCTCCGACTGGGCAAAGGCGATGAACTGATAGGGCAAGAGCGAGGTGCAACCGTCGTAAAGTGCAATACCGTCCAAGGCAAATTCCGCTGTCAAGGGGCATTCTCCCACAAGACGCTTACCCGCAGTGCTCTCAATGCCTGCAGCCGTCGGTGCGTTTGCCATGGTGGTGGCGTAAATGCAGATGCTGCCGCCCGCATAATCGCCCAGCTTGGCGGTGTCAACTCTGCCGCATACCTTGATCGTTTTTGCCTCGGGGTCAGCCGTGCAGGAGGTAATCGCGCCCGCATAATCGATCAGAGGCTTTTCCTGCTCAAAGCTGTAGCGGTGAATGATGATTTCGCCCTCACCCTCGGCACACAGCGAAAACTGCAAAAGACGTCCGTCACAAGAGGGTGTATCGGAGAGATTGAAGTAGTAGGCATGAGGCTGATCATCATCGGCAAGCCGGAGGGTCTTGCCATGACGACAGTCATGCAGCGAGGTATTGTAGCGCAGCGTCGCGGTTTTTGCCGTCGAGCGGTTGGTCAGTACCATAAATACGGTGTTGCGGCGCGGCATGAGCATGTTATAAGGCGTGCCCGCACGATTCGGGAACAGGGGAGAGGTCAGCTCCGCCTGACCTTGCAGCGAAAGCACCATTTCACCGCCGTGATCCGTCAGCGCACCACCCGTGACCCTGTAAAAGTGGGATTGTCCGCCCACCGTGCCAAGGTTGTCAAGCGCATAGCCGTAGTGCAGCGTGACTTGCACCTCGTCCTTTTGCCATACGGGATCAAAGGGGCGCACCTCCAAGGTCATGCGCACGGGCACAAAGTCCATCCCGAGCGTAGAGAACAGACGCGCCGCCTCGGTCATGTAGCAAACAGAGCAAAAGGACTGTTCCTCCTTGCCCCAAAGCGTCATGCGGCAAAGCATCCCCTCGCCACTTGATTGCGCAATCATAAAGCCTGAAACTTCGGAAAAGCGCGCGCCCTGCGCCTCTGTTAAGGCGATTTCCATCGGCGCTGCGCCGTTTTGGAGCGTATACGTGCCGATTTCTTCGGCTTGCTCAAAGAGAAAGCGACCCTGCACGTGGTTTTGCGAAAGCGTCCAAGCATCCTTGAACGAATAATCGGTCTGACGGATCTTTTCGTAGGTGTATTTGTCTTTGACAAGGTAGCGTGACATAGCAGACTCCTCCCGCATTTTGATTGATTTAAGTATAGCACAGATAGGGAAGTGTGTCAATGGAGCGGGCGGGATTTTTTAACTCTATAATTTTTATACAAATACCGATATGTGAAATATTGCACAAAAAATCTTGACCAATCATGGGAATTATGGTATACTATTCTTGACCAACGAGCCGCGTGGAGTCACGAAAAGAATGAAAAGGAGTGATTTGAATGAAAATGACCCCCACGACTATTGACCGAAAGCCATGAAAAAGTGGCTGACATGCCCTGCACTTGCAATCGTGCTTGCACTGCTCAAGTTGCTTCAGTGACACGGATGTGAACGGAATTCTGACACACCTTATTGATCATCATTAACAAAAAATCGAAAGGGGATCTTTATGAAATATTGTAATATATTATCAATACTTGGTATTGTGTGCATACTTTTGTTTACCGGTTGCTCTCATCAACCAAACAATGCCATCATTCCATCAGAAACGAGTTCAGTGTTATCAGAAGCTATCCCGGACGAGGGGGGAGCCCAAGAACCACCGAGAAACGACGGCATATCTTTTTATTCTTTGGAAGAGCTGGAACGCTTAAACGTATTGCTTGCTTGTCAGAATTCTGAGGAAATAGAAGAAAATCTCAAGGGTCTTATACATGGCGGACAATGGGATCCGCAAAAAATTGACGCGATGGCTACCAGGTTTGAATCTCTTCCATACGTTGTATTGATCGATGGTGAAATCACGTGGATTAGTTATACCAATGGAGTTACTGCTGCTGATGAATCGCCTTTGGAGGAGATATATGTGACAATCACTGCCGAGAATGGAGATTGGGTGCGCTCGCAGTATTTGTTTTCAGTAAAGGATGTTGACTCAAAGATCGAGCGGATAATTACCAAAAAGGGGGACACCTCACTGATAACTGCGCCTATGCATAATCAAGATAACAGAATTGTTTTCTACACAGAAACCAGAGAAAAGCATCCGACTGAGGAAGGAACTCTGATTGAATGGATTGCCAAAATAGACGGTATGTATGTGGAAATAGC
>JAFNZX010000246.1 GCA_017382615.1 Clostridia bacterium
CCCGCAGTACAAAACAAAAAGGAAGCTACTTTGTATAAGTAACTTCCTTTTTTACATTGAGGTAATTCTCACCGTTCTTTTTTGTGCAAGGAGGCGCAAAAAAGAACCAAAAAACGCCGTATAAGAGGTTTCGCGCCTGCGGGCGCGACCAAGGGCTGCGCTCAGGTTGAGTTTTAGATGTTGGACTTCGCAGAAGTCCAGCATCAGGGTGGCGTCAGAAATACTCGAAAGCAAAAAGACATTCACACGCCACCATGCTTTTCTGAAAAAGGCGACGCGAAAACTTTCAAGAGGACTTTTTTCAAATTTGTGCAAAAACATTTGACAAAAGGGAAATCTTATGCTATAATATCATGATTAGAGTATAATCTATAACTATGCCCAAAGGAGGGATGAGAATGGTTACCATCACGGGCGTGGAAAAGGGAAGCCGTGCCGCGCGACACGGTGTGCAGGCAGGAGATATTCTGATTTCGATCAACGGACGCGAAATTCGTGACGTGCTGGATTACCGTTTCCACCTTGCCAATACCACGGTCGAGCTTGTGCTGCACCGCGGAGCGGAGCTTGTCAACGTGACCTTGCATAAGCACGAATACGACGATATCGGTCTGGATTTTGAAACACCGCTCATGGATAAAAAGCAGCGTTGCGAGAATAAATGCATTTTCTGTTTTATCGATCAGCTGCCGGGTGGCATGCGCGAAACGCTGTATTTCAAGGATGACGATTCAAGACTTTCCTTCTTGCACGGCAACTACATCACGCTGACCAATATGCATGAGCGCGACATTGATCGCATTATCGAAATGCACATCAGCCCCGTCAATATTTCGGTGCATACCACCAATCCCGACTTGCGCTGCTTTATGCTGCATAATAAGCGCGCGGGCGAGGTGCTTTCCTATATGCGCCGCCTTGCTGACGCAGGCATTACGCTGTGCGGACAGATCGTGCTGTGCCGCGGTATCAATGACGGTGCGGAGCTTGACCGTTCGCTTGCCGACCTCAAAGCCCTCTATCCCGCCATGTCCTCGGTCTCCATCGTGCCTGCGGGACTTACGCGCTACCGTGACAAGCTTTACGAGCTGACCCCCTATACCCCCGAGGAGAGCGCACGCATCATTGAGCAGGTCAACCGCGTTGGGGATGAATGCGAGCGCGAATTCGGCAAGCGCATATTCTGCTGTGCCGACGAGCTGTATCTGAGCGCAGGATTACCTTTGCCGGATGAAGCCTATTACGGTGACTACGACCAGATCGAAAACGGCGTGGGTATGATCACCTCGCTGTGCTCGGAGGTTGCCACCGAGCTGGAGTATGCAGAAGAATACCGCGAAAAATTCAAAGCTCCCAGACGCGTCAGCATTGCTACGGGCGTGGCTGCTTACGATACCGTTTGTAAGCTATCTGAGCAGCTGGAATGCCGTTTTGACGGCTTGCAGGTAAACGTGTACCGCATAATCAATCATTTCTTTGGAGAAACCATTACCGTTGCAGGACTTCTGACCGGTAAGGATATTTCCGAGCAGCTTGCGTGCAAGGACCTTGGCGATTGTCTGCTTATCCCCGAAAACGCTTTGCGCGCAGGGGAGGAGACCTTGCTGGACGATATGACCGTGCCGCAGCTTTCGAAAATACTTGGGGTGCCCGTTTGCCCCTCTGCAAATGACGGTGTCGGCTTTATTGAGTCGATACTTGGCATAAAATTGTGTGACTAAAGGAGAAAATACAGATGTCTAAACCTGTGATTGCCATCGTGGGTCGCCCCAACGTGGGAAAATCGACCCTGTTTAATAAATTGATCGGCGAGCGTCGCTCCATTGTGGAGGATATCCCCGGCGTGACCCGTGACCGTATTTACGGTGAGACCGAATGGAGAGGCAGAAGATTTGCCATCATTGATACCGGCGGTATCGAGCCTAAAACCGATGATATTATTCTTTCCCAGATGAAAACGCAGGCGCAGGTCGCAATCGACGACGCAGACGTGATCGTTTTCATGTGTGACGTGCGTACGGGACTGACCGCCAGCGACCGTGATATCGCAGTTATGCTCAAGCGTTCGGGAAAGCCTATCGTGCCTTGCATTAACAAGTGCGACCGCATCGGTGATCTCCCTTACGAATTTTATGAGTTCTATGAGCTTGGCTTTGCTTGCGACCCCATTGCCGTATCCTCCATTCACGGTACGGGCTCGGGTGATTTGCTGGATGCCTGCATGGATGCGCTTGGCGAGTGGGACGACTCCGAGGAAGAGGACGACAGCATCAAGGTTGCCGTTATCGGTAAGCCCAACGCGGGCAAATCCTCTATCATCAATCGCTTTATCGGTCAGGAGCGCATGATCGTATCCGATATTGCTGGCACGACGCGTGACGCGGTGGATACAAGAGTAGAGAATGACTACGGTAAGTTTACCTTTATCGATACCGCCGGCATTCGCCGTCAGGCAAAGATCGACGATAAGATCGAAAAATACAGTGTGCTGCGTGCACATATGGCTGTGGAGCGTGCCGACGTGTGTCTTTTGATGATTGACGCTTCCACCGGTATTACCGAGCAGGACGAAAAGATTGCGGGTATTGCGCACGAGGCGGGCAAGGCAACCATTATCGTGGTGAATAAGTGGGATGCCATTGAAAAGGATAACAACACGGTTAAGCAGTATACCGATAAGATCCGAACTGCGCTGGCATATATGCCCTACGCGCCCATTGTGTTCGTTTCTGCCAAGACCGGACAGCGCATTCCCAACATTTACGAGCACATCAATTACGTGCACAATCAGGCAAATATGCGTGTCTCGACCGGTATGCTCAACGACGTGCTCTCCGAAGCGACCATGCGCACGCAGCCTCCCACGGATAAGGGCAGAAGACTCAAGATTTATTATATGACGCAGATCAGCGTAGCTCCCCCTACCTTCGTCATCTTCTGCAACAACATTGAGTTGTTCCACTATTCGTATCAAAGATATCTGGAAAACTGCCTGCGTGATACCTTTGGCTTCCGCGGCACGCCCATCAAGCTCATCATTCGTCAGAAGGGCGACGACAAGGTCTGATTTTGAAAGGATTTTACTATGTTTATAGATAACGTAAAGGTTTACCTCAAGGCAGGGGACGGCGGCAACGGTGCCGTGTCCTTCCGCCGTGAAAAATACGTAGCCGCAGGCGGCCCCGACGGTGGGGATGGCGGTAAGGGCGGTAACGTGGTGTTCCGCGTGGATACGGGAGCAAATACGCTGCTTGCTTTCCGCTATCAGCGCAAGTTCATTGCCGAGCGCGGCGGTGACGGCAAGGGCGCGAAGTGCCACGGTGCTACCGGTCAGGACGCCGTTGTGCTCGTGCCCCCCGGAACATTGATCAAGGACGTGGAGACCGGTAAGATTATCCACGATATGTCCGAGAACGACGGCGCGGACTTTATCTGCTGCCGCGGCGGTAAGGGCGGCTGGGGCAATAAGCATTTTGCAACGCCCACAAGACAAGTTCCCATGTTTGCCAAGAACGGCACGCGCGGTCAGGAAAAAGAGGTGCTGCTTGAGCTCAAGATGCTTGCAGACGTAGGCTTGATCGGCTATCCCAGCGTGGGTAAGTCGTCGATCTTAGCGCGCATCAGCTCGGCAAAGCCCAAGATTGCGGACTATCACTTTACCACGCTTTCTCCCAATCTGGGCGTGGTCAGCACGGGCGGCGAGAGCGGCTTTGTGGCTGCGGATATTCCCGGACTCATCGAGGGCGCGGCTGACGGTGCAGGTCTTGGACATGCATTCCTTCGCCACGTAGACCGCTGCAGACTGCTTTTGCACGTTGTAGACGTTGCGGGTGTGGAATACAGAGATCCCATTGAGGACATCAAGACCATCAACTATGAGCTTGCGCGTTATTCGCCCGAGCTTGCATCCCGTCCGCAGATCATCATTGCCAATAAGATCGATGTGCTTGATCCCGAGCAGGTGGACGTAGAGGCGTTTGAGGCGTTTGTCAAGGAGAACGGCTGGGAGCTTATGTACGTGTCTGCCGCAACGGGGCAGGGACTGAACGAAATGATCCGCCGCGTGGCTGACCGCTTGGTCGATCTGCCGCCCATGACGATTTACGCAGCAGAGTACGCAGAGGAGGACGCATACGTTGGCGGCGGTAAGGATACCACCATCACCTATGACCACGGCGTGTATTACGTGGAGGGCGAGTGGCTGTATAATCTGATGGGTACCATCAATTTCAGCGACTACGAATCTCTCAACTACTTCCAGAAGGTACTGCAAAAGAGCGGTGTCTTTGAGGCACTGGAGCAAAAGGGCTGCCGCGACGGCAACACCGTTTGCATTTACGATTTTGAGTTTGACTATATCAAATAATTTCTGCAAAATGATTTGAGGAGGCAATTTATGAATATCTGGCATGATATTGATCCCGCAGAGATCACCCCCGAGAAGTTTACGGGTGTTATTGAAATCCCCAAGGGCAGTAAATGCAAATACGAAATGGACAAAAAGACGGGACTTTGCCGCCTGGACAGAATTTTGTATACCGCAACGCACTATCCCGCAAACTATGGCTTTATCCCGCGCACCTTTGCGGACGACGGTGACCCTCTGGACGTGCTGGTACTGTGCGACGAGCCTATCTACCCTATGACGCTGGTGGACGTATATCCGATCGGCGTAGTACGCATGATTGACGGCGGCAAGCTGGATGATAAAATCATCGCGCTGCCTTGCAACGACCCCACTTATCGCGACGTCAAATCTCTTGACGAGCTGCCCAGACACGTATTTGATGAAATTATGCACTTCTTTACGGTGTATAAGCAGCTGGAGAACAAGCAGACCGCGGTGGAGCAGCTGCACAGTGCGCAGTCCGCAAAGCGCATTATCCAAGAGGCAATCGATCAGTATAACAGGATGGAAGCCCGCGGTGATTTTGCGGGGCACACCTAAAAAAGAGAAGAACGGTAAGTATTGCGCTTGCCGTTTTTTCTTTTGAAGTCGGAATAGCTGCTCCCGAGTGTCATTCTGCGTAGGCGCACCGTCCCCCCGAGTGTCATCCTGAGCGAGTGTCGCGAAGCGACCGAGTCGAAGTTTTGCAAAGCGAAATCCGCAGCGTGCTGCAGGATGCAGCGGAGCAAAACCGCGAGCGCGACGTATGGAAGCGCGGAGCGGGATCTGCGTAGGTTTTGACACGCCGCCTGTAGAAGTTATATATGAGTGTAATCAGTAAGGGGCAAGTACGTGGGGATTGGCATGTATCAATAACAGTTCAAAGGCTAAAAGACATTGAGCTAACTTGCGGAGATCCCGCTGCGCGCTTACGCGCTTGCGGTTTTGCTCCGTTATGTTGCGGTGCAACCTCACTACGCAAAACTTCGACTCCGTTCGGTCGTTTTACGACCTCTCTCCGCTCAGGATGACACTCGGGGGAAACTATGCGTATTCGTGAAAAAATATCTCTTGAAAACCTCCGCATCTTATGCTATAATAAAGAAAACGTCCCGGAGGTATCTCATGACCCGTATTATGTTCGTTTGCCACGGCAACATCTGCCGCAGCCCCATGGCGGAATTCGTGCTCAAAAAAATGCTTTCGGAGCGGGGCATTGCCGACAGGTTCACGGTCGCATCCGGTGCCACCAGCACCGAGGAGATCCGGAACGGCGTGGGCAATCCCGTCTATCCGCCTGCCAAAGCCGAGCTTGCCAAGCATGGCATTTTTTGCGAAGGCAAGCGCGCTGTGCAGCTCTGCCGCGCCGATTATGAGAAATACGACCTGTTTATCGGCATGGACGCAGCCAACATCCGCAATATGCACCATATCCTTGGCGGTGACCCGCAGGGCAAGATCCGAAAGCTGATGGACTATACCTCCAAGGGCGGCGACGTTGCCGACCCGTGGTACACACGCCGCTTTGACGTGACCTATGCCGACGTCAAGGCAGGCTGCGAGGGGCTGCTTTCAAAGCTGACTTATAAATAATTTTTTGCAAATGTGAAACCTTTTTGAAAAAATGCTGTCTTTATAGATAAGGGACGCATTGCTGAAGTATGAAAGGAGAATTTACATATGAAAAGAACTGTTTTTGTGTCGGCAACCGTTTTTCTGCTGCTGTTTTCTTTGATATCGTGCGGATCGCTGTTGAAACCGGATCCAATCTACCGCTTTGAAGCTACCTATTCCGAAAGGCATACCGCTGCTTATTTTATGCATCAGTACGTGCATGCCGATCCCAATCTCGTGCACGTAAATGCGGCGGTCAATGAAGCTGATACGTATAAATATAGCGGAAAAGAGCAAAGGTATTACGCGATCAAGGGCGTGTCCATAGACGAATACGTTTGCTACAGCGAGGATTATTTGCTGATGGATCCCGGTTTCAGCGCTGCTATTATTCGTAACAAAAATATGGATACTAAGCCTGAAATACTTACCCTTGAGGTAAGCGGTGCGGAGCTGTTTTGGGCGAACGGCTACTGCTATATGAACAATGCCACTAAGAAGGCGATGGAAGCGCTTGGAAAGAATATTTTCTACTATAAACTCGAGGACGTTGACGCTGCAGCTTTGCAAAAAAGCTTGAAGGAGAACATTGAAGCACAAAACTATATCCATCAGGATGACACGGACCCTGCGTATTTCAGAAAAAAGTTTAAAGCAGCAGAACACACGTATTCTTATCTGACCTTGAAAATCAGAGTTCATTTTCAGAAGTATGAAAATATCGTTTGGGATGCAGCGGTAGTAAAGC
>JAFNZX010000247.1 GCA_017382615.1 Clostridia bacterium
AGCATTTCCTCGGTAGTCATTCTCGTCGCAATGAGTGACTGGTGAGAGTCACGCAATACGGTTTCTGTAATTTTGAGTTGTGCCATAATATCGTTTTACCTCACTTATGCAAACATAGACAGGAATACGCCTGCCGCGACCGCAGAGCCGATAACGCCTGCTACGTTGGGGCCCATGGCGTGCATGAGCAGGAAGTTGGAGGGATCAGCCTTCTGACCCTCGATCTGAGAAACGCGCGCTGCCATAGGTACGGCGGAAACGCCCGCAGAGCCGATGAGCGGATTGATCTTGCCGCCCGTGATCCAGTTCATGATCTTTGCGGTGATCAAGCCACCGCAGGTGGAAATGCAGAATGCAACCAGACCGCAGAAGATGATCAGCAGCGTTTCAAAGCGCAAAAAGTTTGCGGCACTTGCCGTAGCACCTACGCTGATGCCAAGGAATACCGTCACGATATTCATCAGCTCGTTCTGCACGGTCTTGGAAAGACGCTCGGTCACGCCGCATACGTTGAGCAGGTTACCAAACATCAAGCAGCCAATCAGCGTCAGCGCGTCGGGCACGATCATGCCGACGACAACGGTTACCACGATGGGGAAAATGATCTTTTCCAGCTTGGATACGCTGCGCAGACCCGTCATTTTGATCATGCGCTCCTTTTTGGTGGTCAAAAGACGCATAAAGGGAGGCTGGATCATGGGAATGAGCGCCATGTAGCTGTACGCCGCGATGGCAATTGCGCCAAGCAGCGAGGGAGCAAGCGTTTTGGTAACGGTGATGGCGGTAGGTCCGTCTGCGCCACCGATAATACCGATCGCAGCAGCAGCCTCAAGTCCGAACATTGCGGAAAGCAGAGCCGCAGAGAACGCCACGAACACGCCAAGCTGCGCACCCGCACCGATCAGAAGGCTCTTGGGATTTGCGATCAGGGGAGTAAAATCGGTCATCGCACCGATGCCGATAAAGATCAGACAGGGGTAAATACCCAGCTTTACGCCAAGGTAGAGCAGGTCAAGCAGACCGCCGTGATGCAGCACGTGCATATAATCCACCGATTCCGCAATAAAGAAATCCAGGTGGAACATGCCTGCACCGGGCAGGTTGGTCAGCAGCATACCAATGGCGATGGGCAGAAGCAAGAGCGGCTCAAACTTTTTGCCGATGGCAAGATAAATGAGCACGAAGGAGACCAGCAGCATGACTACCGTCTGCCAGCAGTTTACGTCAAACGCCCACGCTTGGTCTGCAAGCGAGAACAATCCTTCACCCTCAGCTGCCTTGAAAAACAGCTTCCAGATACCCGTGCCTGTCAGAAATTCTAACAAACTGTCAAGCATAATACGTATCCTTTCGGGCTTAGTTCATGGTGATGATGACCTGATCGGCAGTAACAGAGGTGCCCTGCGCAACCTCAACCGATGCAATCGTGCCTTCCTCGGGAGCGAAGATCTCGTTTTCCATCTTCATAGCCTCCAGCACTGCAACAACTGCGCCCTTGGCAACCTTTTCGCCTGCCTTGACGTTCACCTTGAGAATATTGCCGGGCATGGGAGCCTTGATCTGCACGCTGCCCTGTGCACCGCTTGCCTTGGGAGCTGCTTTGGGTGCTGCCTTGGGAGCAGGAGCTGCCTTGGGAGCTACGGGTGCTGCGGGAGCTGCGCCCTCGCTGACCTCTTCTACTACAACGTCATATGCCGTTCCGTTAACGGTAACTGTAAATCTTTTCATTATAATATACCAAACCCTTTCTCAGTTTTGCTTGTTCCAAGCGCCGCCCTTACGCGTAAAGGACACGACGCGAAATCCGCTTTCAAATTGACCCTTATATTCCTCGCTTTGCAGCATGACCGCAATCGCAGCGGTGATGGCTGCCACGATCTCGCCCTCGTCCTCCTCGGGCTCGGAAATTGCGATGGGCTGCTCCACGGGAGCTGCTGCCACCTCAACTGCCTTGGCAAGTGCTGCCTGCTTTGCTGCCTTTTTCGCGGGGATATCATGCAAGAACACCTTCATCAAAGCTACGACACCCCACAGAATACTCAGCACAAGGAAGATCATCGCCATGCCCTGCACCGATACCAGCACGGCATACTTGATTCTCTCTGCCGAGAAAAAGCCGCCAAGCTCTTCGTTGGTGGGATTTTTCTTCTGGCTTGCGGTTTCTTGTTCGGTCACCGTGGTCTCAGCTTCGAGGGCATCGGTTTCCTCTGCTGCGCAAACGCCGAGCACGCACATGCCAAACAGCAGTGCCAGCACCGAAACAAGAGCCAAAAGCCTTGTCAAAATTCTTTTGTTCATATCTTCCTCCTGTATCAGAGAGGCAGATTTGCGTGACGGCGAGAAAGCGCGCCGTCCGCCTTTGAGTTGAGCATGTAAAGTGCTGCGCAAATGCGTGCGCGAAGCTCCTCTGCGGGCACGATATCATCGATATCGCCCTTCTCTGCAGCTGCCTGTGCGCTTGCCTTGGTTGCCTTATACTCTGCTTCCACCTCGGCTCTGGATTTCTCAGCCGTGATCTCGTCGTTGTAAAGGAATGCAACGGCTGCTGCGGGCTCCATGGCACTGATGCAGGATTCGGGCAGAGCCAGTGCAAGGTCAGCACCCTGCGCGCGGCTGCCAAGCAGCGTAAATGCAGCACCATAAGCGTTACCGGTCACAACAGTTACCTTTGCACACGTTGCATTTGCGTAAGCACCGGAAAGTGCCCCGTACGCCTTGACACCGCAAGAGGTGCACTTGGGCGCGATACCCTCGGAGTCAACCAGGGTGACGACCGGAATATGCAGGCTGTCGCAAAGCGAGATCAGGCTTGCCGCACGACGTGCGCCCTTGTGCGTCAGCTTGCCGCCGTTCTGTGCACGGTCGGTTGCCACAACGCCCACGGTCACACCGCCAATGGTTGCAAGGGCAATCAGCATACCGTCCTTTTTCTGCTCGCCAAGCACCAGTACGTTGCCTGCGTCACAAATATCGCCCAGCAGTGCGCGACTGTCCTGCACATCGGCAATCACAGCACGCTCAGCGGGGTCTGCGACCTGCATGATCGCACAGTCTTTATTGTTGGAAGGAAGAAGCTCAACCAGCTTTCTTGCAGCGGCGAACGCCTCGTCCTCGCTCTTGCAGATCAGATCTGCATCAAGTGCTTCATCCTTTTCGGTGGTCAGGTAGACCTTTGCGGTCTCTGCTGCGAGCTTAAGATCAAACATGCCTGCCGCGACTGCGCAAAGACCCGTGCAGCTGCCCGAAATCACGCTGATCTGCGGAATCACACCGGATGCTGCGCTGATGCAGCCCAGCAGCTCACCGTATGCGGACAATACTGCGCTGCCCTCGGGTACGAGTGCGCCTGCGCTGTCAAACACACCGATCACGGGTGCGCCTGCACTCATTGCCATTTTGTAAAGCGCGGAAATTTTCTTCGCGCCTGTTGCATCAAACGCGCCCTTGTTGCGGTCGCCGTCCTGTACGAAAGCGAATGCCAGCTTGCCGTCTACAGAACCGTAGCCGCAAATCACGCCCTCGTATTCCTCGGCACAGCCCGCACGCTTGATGTAAGCACCCGTTTCCACGAACGTGCCCGCATCAAACAAAAGCGCGATCTTCTGATTGCCTTTGGTTTGCGTTCTTTCCATTCAGAAGTCCTCCAAGTTGCCTAAATTTACGCGAAAATCGGCTTGAAATTGCATCAAAACCCATTCTCCGCCAGTTTAATTCTATCATAACATAATATGTAGAGTTTGTCAAGCAAAAATCTTACCAAAAGCAAAAAAAGCGTTGCGCCCTTGGGAAGGGCGCAACGCCTATACTTTTCCTTTATTTATACAGTTCCCTGACCACGGTATCCACAGCCGTTGTGCTCATATTGCACTTCAGCACGTACGCGGGCACATGCTCAACCGTATGGTGGAGCAGCTCCACAAATTTATCTGCCGTATCACGGTTAGCGGGCGGCAAAATCTGCTCGCTGAGTCTGTGTGTAAACTCCTCTTTTCCGATGGTTGCAATCTCGTTTGCCTTGGCTTGCTCCAAGAATACCACGGCATCAAGCGCAGCCGAGGTGTTGGTCTGCCAGCCCTCCTTGCCGCACCAGGGCGTACCGTGGGCGATCAGCTTGCCGTCACGCAAAGCCAGCAAAGGCTTATCACCGTTGATCACGGTCACGTCCTTACCGAATTTATCCTTCCAAAGGCCTATATGCGTGCTCTTGCCCGTTCCTCTCTTGCCCGAAAACGCAATACACTTTCC
>JAFNZX010000248.1 GCA_017382615.1 Clostridia bacterium
CCCCTCTTGCGCTTGGGAAAAATCTATGATATAATAGGCATGAACACAACCTCGGTTACCTCATCTGCGTCACCCCCAACCTATTTCAAACGGAGGAACAAATATGCGTTACATTGTTGTTGACACTGCAGAATTTACCTACCCCGACAGATTTGAGTACCCGACTGCATCGGATCGCGTCCTGCTGGACACCCCGCGCGGCACGTTTGCCACCTTTCAGATCCTTGTAGACGGACTTTGCGCCGACGTGCAAGTGCCCAATCACCTGCCCCGCGACATCTACCAAAGTGACGAGCTTTGGCAGCAGGCATCGCTCGGCTTTGCACGCATGGGCGGCGTGCAGATCAAAACCGACCTGCCCTTCGATATCGAATGGTACGCGCTCGTCCCCGTTACGGTGGAGCAAAACTACGGTCTTGCCGAAGCGGACGTCAAGCCCCCGTACTTCCCCGTGCGCCAAGCACCCTATCGCGTATACGATTGTCTGCGCCCCTTTGACGGTAGCTTAGACGTAGGCGTAT
Organism: Clostridia bacterium; assembly: GCA_017382615.1. Lineage (GTDB taxonomy): Bacteria > Bacillota > Clostridia > Oscillospirales > CAG-272 > SVQP01. The sequence goes on from JAFNZX010000248.1 coordinate 522, forward strand.
GCGACGGCAGAGAACATGACACCGGCATTGGCGGCGTATTCGGGGCGATTATCATTCCCGCAGACGCCGTGCCCGGTGCATATACCGCGACCGTGGAGATCACGGCAGGCGCGCAGAGCGTGTCCGTGCCCCTTTCCATGACCGTTTACAAGGCGACCGTGCCCGCAGAGGAAACCTTGACCATTGTGCAAAGCTATGCTGCCGACCGCGTGACGCGCTACCACGGCGTGCGCTGGGGCTCGGAGGAATACTACGCGCTGGACGACGCCTACTTCAAGGCTTTGCGCAGAATGCGCCAGAACATGACCTACATGTGGGGCGTCAAGGTGACGGAGCTGGGTGACAACAAATACGAATTTGACTTTACGGAAATGGAAAACGCCATGCGCCGCCAGCTCTCGCAGGGCATCAAATACTTCAACGGCCCTTCGATCGGCAGGCGCGAAAGCTGGCACACCTCGACGATTTTAGTCAACGATAAGCTCCCCGCTATGAGCTACGAGGCATATCTCTACTTAAAGCAATACCTCCCTGCGCTGCACGACATGCTTGCGCGAAACGGTTGGATCGATCGCTTCGTCATGGGCATTAGCGACGAGCCCAATGCCGAAAACTGCACCGAATGGCGCGCTTTGGCGGGACTTGTGCGCAGGATCGTGCCCGATATCCGCTTGATCGATGCCGTCAGCTACGGTAACATTCACGGAGCTCTTGATATTTGGGTACCGCTCAACATGGAATACGACAAGCACATGGCAGAGATTGAAACCTTCCGCGAGGGCGGATCCGAAATCTGGCACTACGTTTGCTGCGGTCCGCGCAGCGAATGCTACGTCAACCGTTTTATGGATTATCCCCTGCTCTCCACGCGCTACCTCTTGTGGGGCAACTACAAGTACGATCTGACGGGATATCTGCATTGGGCGACCAACGCCTATCAGCCCGGTCAAGACCCCTTCAGACAAAACTGCCCCTCGCACACCAATGCCGACTCCACCATCTTCCTGCCCCCCGGAGACACCCACCTTATTTACCCCGGCGAGCACGGTCCCTGGCTGTCTGCACGCGGCGAAGCGCAGCGCGAGAGTGCCGAGGAATGCGAGATGCTCAAGGTGCTTGCCAAAACGGACAAGCAGACCGCAGACGCCATCTGCCAAAAGGTCTTCCGCTCCTTCTGCGACGTGGAATACGACGTGCAAAAATTCCGCGCGGCAAGAAAGCAATTGCTGATTGCACTGAGCGACATTACATAATCGAACAAAGAAAATGAACCGTCGGGCACGTGCCCGACGGTTCTCTTGTATCAAAATTACTCCGCACGCTTCCATGCGCGGACGATGCGGATATCGCCCTTTTGCCAGGTCATTTCCAGCACGTCACCGGGACGCACCAGCACGATCTGCTCGTTCTCTTCGGTAAACGCTACGCGGTATACGTTGCCGTCCTCTGCCGTGATATAAGCATAGGTGACACCATCCAGCGTCAAGAACTGCACCGCGGCAACCGTGACGCTGCTCTGCTCGGTCTCTGCGGGATTCTCGGTATTCACACCTGCGCCCGACAGCATTTTCAGATACGCTGCCACGGCATCCTGCTGCGTCTCTCCCGTTGCCACCATGGTATACTGGCGCACGTTGACAAGCGCATACAGCTTGACAAGTCCGTTGTTATCCTTGAGCACCATGATATAGGTGGGCACGCCCGAGATATTGACTAAGGACGGGAAGGAAGCGATGTATTCCTTTTCCTGCACCTCGCCCTCGGCAGCGTGCATAG
>JAFNZX010000249.1 GCA_017382615.1 Clostridia bacterium
ACTCCCGCTGCCCTTGCCAAACGCTTGATCCTGCGCCTTTACGCAGACCAAACCGATTGCATGGCAGAGGCGGTACACGTGGACGCCGTATACGCACACGTGTGTCAAAATCGCCCGGGAAGCATCAGCCTGCCCGGACAGCTTTGCGCTGTGATCGACCGTGACGCTTTGCGCATCACACCCGAGCATACGAAAAAGCCAAGTGCCTATCACCTGCCCTTGGAGCAGGGATTTTATGAAATTGCGGGCACGGACACAGCGATTTGGTGCTCGTTTGATAAAAATCAAGAAACCGACACGCAACAAAGCACAAATGTTTACAATTTATATACAGAACTGCAAGTAAGATTTGATACAATAAAAGGACGGATTTTTTTGCGCCCGCTCGGAGAGGGTGATCGCATTCTGCAGGGTGGCATGCACAAAAGAATTCGCAAGCTGTACGGAAGGGTCGGTATCCCTCTGTACCTGCGCACGCAGCTCCCCTTACTCTGTGACGAGGACGGCGTGCTTGCAGTGCCCGGGGTTTGCCTGCGAGACGGCGCAAAGCCCTGCTTGGGAGATACCGTGCTTTACGTTCGCATCTATTTAAGAAAACAAACGCATTTTGAATGAAAAGGGGCATACCATGATAAAGAATGATATTGAAAAGATTCTGATATCCGAACAAGAGCTCTCCGACATTATTGACGACCTTGCCGCGCGCATTACAAACGACTACAAGGACTCCGGGCGCAAGCTGGTGTTCGTGGTCATTCTCAAGGGCTCTATCCCCTTTGCCACCGAGCTGATGAAGCGCGTGTCACTGCCGCTGGAGATTGAGGTCATGAAGGTCTCGTCCTACGGTGCGGGCACCAAGAGCTCGGGCGAGATCCGTATTCATACCGATCTTTTGCGCGACGACCTGCCGGATTGCGATCTGCTCATCATTGAGGACATCGTGGACAGCGGCAGAACGCTCGCTCGCTTGACACAGCTCTTTGAGCACAGACTTGTCGGCAGTGTCAAAACCTGCACCATGCTCGATAAGCCCTCTCGCCGCGAGGTGGAATTCGTTCCCGATTACGTCGGCACGGTCGTTCCCAACGAATTCGTGGTTGGGTTTGGACTTGACTATAACGAAAAATACAGAAATCTGCCCTTTGTGGGCGTTCTGAAGCCCGAGATCTATATGTAAGATCAAACGGGAAATACATTGTACCCGGCGCATTCGCGCGCCTAAACGGAGGTTTGCATGAAAAATAATTTGAAGGTGATTCTGTTCTACGTCGTCTTTATCGCCCTGATCGCGGTAGTCGTGGTCTTTATGTTCGGCGGCAGCGGCGCAAAGCAGGAGATCATCGACGTCGAAGACTATCAAGAAGTCATCAAAACATTTGCCGACACGGCGGACACGAACGGCGACGGCGTTGCCGATACGGGCGTCAAAAGCTGCACCATCAGCTTTAAACACAATACCCTGACCTACACCACGTACGAGGGAAAGATCTTCCGCTATAAGATCGCAGATATGGACTACTTCCAGCGCGATCTGGGGCCCAAGATCGTTGCACTCTCCGAGCAGGGACTGATTGAGGAGGTTATCAATCAGCCCGTCATCGTGCTGCCCGGTTGGGTATCCATCTTGCCCTTTGCGCTCATTATCATCGTCTTTATCGTGTTCTACTTTATCGCCATGAAGAGAGCCAGCAGTGAGGGCAATAAGATCAACAGCTTTGGCAAGGCGCGCGTCAAAACGCCCAAGCCCGATGAAAAGAATAAGGTGCTGTTCAAGGACGTGGCAGGCGCGGACGAGGAAAAGCAGGAGCTTCAGGAGATCGTAGAATTTCTCAAAGCACCCGGCAAGTTCTCCCGTCTTGGCGCAAAAATTCCCCATGGCGTTCTGCTCATGGGCCCTCCCGGTACGGGTAAGACGCTGCTTGCAAAGGCAGTAGCAGGTGAAGCGGGTGTTCCCTTCTTCTCCATTTCCGGCTCGGATTTCGTGGAAATGTACGTCGGTGTGGGTGCATCGCGTGTGCGCGACCTGTTTGAAAACGCACGCAAAGCCCCCGCATCCATCATCTTTATCGATGAGATTGACGCCGTCGGTCGCCACAGAGGCGCAGGCCTTGGCGGCGGTCACGACGAGAGAGAGCAAACGCTCAACCAGCTGTTGGTTGAGATGGACGGCTTTGGCTCGCACGAGGGCATTATCGTCATCGCGGCAACCAACCGCCCCGACATTCTTGACCCCGCACTGCTCAGACCCGGTCGTTTCGACCGCCAGATCACGGTCAACTACCCCGATCTGCAGGGCAGAGAGGACATTCTGAAGGTACACGCAAAGAACAAGCCCCTGGAGGAAAGCGTGGATCTTGCCCGCGTGGCAAGAAGCACGGTAGGCTTTACGGGTGCTGACCTTGCCAACCTGCTCAACGAGGCAGCACTTCTGGCTGCCCGCAGAAACAAGCAGCTTGTGGGTATGGAGGAAATTGACGACGCATACCTGCGCATCATCACCGGTCCTCAGAAGAAGAGCAGAAAGATCAAGGAGAGCGAGCTGCGCAACACCGCTTACCACGAGGCAGGTCACGCCATCGTCGGCCACGTGCTGCCGCATATTGATCCCGTCCAGCTCATTTCCGTCATTCCCAGCGGCAACGCCCTGGGTTATACACTCAATCCCCCCACTGAGGATAAGTTCAGCGTTTACCGCGAGGAGCTCAAGCAGGAGATTGCCATGCTGCTGGGCGGCAGAGCCGCAGAGATGATGATCAACGGCGACTTCTCGGGCGGTGCTTCCAACGATATTCAGCGCGCAACCAACATCGCACGCCGCATGGTCACCGAGCTTGGTATGTCCGACGTGCTGGGCCCCATCCACTACGGATCGAGCGAGAGCGGTGAGGTCTTCCTTGGCAGAAGCATTTCCGGCAGCCCCAACCACTCCGGTAAGACGGCAGCCGTCATTGACGAAGAGATCAGCAAGATCATTACCGAGGCGTTTGAGCAAGCCAAGACCATTCTGGCAGAGAATATTGACAAGCTGCACTTTATAGCAGACTTCCTGGTGAAACACGAGGTTATGGACGGCGAGCAGTTTGCTGCGCTGATGGACAGAGGTGCAACCGAGCAGGAGCTGATTGAAATTGCCGAGGAAAGAGCACGCAAGAGCCGCGAGGCAAACGAGCAAAGAGAGAAAGCCGAGCAGGAGCGCGCACGCCGCGAGGCAGAGGCAAAGGCGAATGAAAACCCCTTCCCCTACGCTCAGCCCCTTGATCAGGATCAGGGCGATCAGGACGGTCAGTAAACTCGATTTTATGCTTAGCCGCACGGGAGTCGAACCGAATTGCCCGAGGGCGATGCATTTATGCGTCTTTCGGCGTGCTTTTACTCGCAAGATCTACAATTTGATACAAGAAAAACCCTCGCGGCAGCGAGGGTTTTTCTTCATTCTTATTATATAATGCGTACGCGCGCAAAAACATGCCGCGGCGTTTGCTTTTTTACACCGTTCCCCGTTTAGCCGTACGGAAATCGAACCGAATTGCCCGAGGGCGATGCATTTATGCGTCTTTCGGCGTGCTTTTACTCGCAAGATTGGTATCTTGCTTCGCAAAATCTCACCAAAATCCATCAAA
>JAFNZX010000250.1 GCA_017382615.1 Clostridia bacterium
AGGGTGAATTGCATTTTTATCTTTGCGACGTGACCCCGGTTCCCGATGGGTATATGATGATCACGCTCAGGTATATCAAGAACGTGGGGTATCAGACCAAGGATGGGAAGGTCACGTTCGATTTTGAAAATTGCACTATAGGAAATCCTCGCCATTAAAATCTTTCCCCGAACCGCGCCATGCGCGGCTCGGGGATTTTCTTTGCCGAAAAAACTGCTATTATTTTCCCAGTCTTATTGCAATTGACAAAAGTATATGGTATAATGAATCGGGGCGATACCGACGTACAGGTGCTGATTATTCAATAAAGATTACAAAGGAGGATATTATGAAAAACAGAATTTTATGTTTGGCGTTATGTCTGTTGTTACTCGTGTGCTTTGTGGGCTGCGCGCAGAAGACCAAAACGCAGGTATCTTTATTTGAATCGTTTGAACGCACGTTCCCCAATTTCGATCTGAAATCATCTGCAGATTATATGGATGTGAATGATGCAAAAATGACTTTGTATTTTGCCAATGCCGATCAAAAAGGGAATGTTTTCTATAATCCTATAGTCATCTACGTAAGTAATTCGGAAAAGGCTATTTCAGGTCATGACAGGGAAGACCAAACGGTTGCCGATTACAAGTCGTTGGAGGGCTATACCGTATTGACGGAATACGGTGCTTCCGATATGGACGGAAGCCTGTATGCGGTCAAGAGAGCTTTCACAAATTTGAAGTATAAGTACAGTGAGCAGATTACAATTCCAAGTGAACACTTACAAGGGGAGCAGGGAACGTTGTATTTCTATCTTTGTCTGGTAAACGAAGTGGGTGACGAATATATGATTTTGACCAAAAAAGGCATTGGAAATATTCGTTACGAGGTGCGTGACGGGCAAGTGAAATTTGATTTTAGTGATTGTGAATCCAGAATATTCCCCGGCTGATATTTTCCCGCCGAGTTGTGCTCTCGCATCGCTCGGCGGGTTTGCTTTGTACGGATGTGGATGCATTTCATACAAAAAGTCGTGAAAAAATTCCCAATCTTATTGCAATTGACAAAAGTATATGGTATAATGGACAAGGTTAATACCAACGCAAAAACACCTTATATATACAGAAAGGGTATTCAATATGGCAAAAAAGGTAATTGATAAGTTCACCGCGCTGGCGGGCGAGAACGTCGATCCCCGTACGAGAAGATACTTGGTTCCCAAGAGAGTGGTTCTGACCAAGGGTAACGTCACGGGTGCTGAGCATTTGCTTGACGAAAAGAGCAACCAGATCACGCTGGTGGTAGGACAGGACAACTGCACGCTCAAGAACGAGCCCGGTAAGCCCCACGCGGCAATCCTTCTCGACTTCGGCATTGAATTTGCAGGCTCTGCACGCTTCCACACCTGGATGACCCACGGCCCCGGACACAACGGTGCTGTCAAGGTTGCAGTCCGCTTTGGTGAGAGCGTCATGGAGGCTCTGACGCCTCTTGGCGAAAAGAACACCACCAACGACCACGCCGTCCGTGATAACGTCTACAGCCTTGGCATGTACTCGGGCATTGAGACCAACGAGACCGGCTACCGCTTCCTTTACATCGAGCTGCTCGATGAAGACGCGTTCATTACCTTTAAGGCAGTACAGGGCGTATTCCACTACATGGATCTGGAGTATAAGGGCAGCTTCAAGTGCTCTGACGAGCGACTCAACAAGATCTGGGATACCGCTGCATATACCGCACACCTCAACATTCAGGAATACCTGTGGGACGGCATCAAGCGCGACCGCCTTGTTTGGATCGGTGACATGCACACCGAGGTCAAGACCATTCTTGCAACCTTTGGCTATACCGATATCGTGCCCAAGTCCTTGGACGTCGTGCGTGACGAAACGCCTGTCGGCAACTGGATGAACGGCATTTCCTCTTACTCGATCTGGTGGCTGATCATTCAGCACGACTGGTACAGAACCGTGGGCGACACCGTATATCTGTCCCAGCAGAGAGATTACATTCGCGGTCTGATGAACGTGCTGGTGGATTGCGTTGACGAGGACGGCGTGGAGCATATGCCCGAGGGCAGATTTATGGACTGGCCCAACAACGACAATCCCGGTGCTATCCACGCAGGTCTGCAGGGACTGCTCAAGATCGCGCTGGATAAGGGCTCGGCACTGTTGTACACGTTGGGTGACGTTGCGCTGGCAGAAAAGTGCGCGATCGCGGCTGTTCGCATGAAGAAGCACGTGCCCGATCCCTGCGGCTCCAAGCAGGCAGCGGCTCTCTTGGTACTGGCAGGCTTGGCAGATGCTAAGGAGACCAACGACACTATGATTGCTCCCGGCGGCGGACACGGCTACTCCACCTTCTTTGGCTACTATATCCTCAAGGCAAAGGCACTTGCAGGTGATTTTGCAGGCGCACTTGACGATATCAAGGAATACTGGGGCGGCATGCTGGACATGGGCGCTACCACCTTCTGGGAGGATTTCCACCTGTCTTGGATGGAGAATGCAGGCAGAATCGACGAGGTCGTGCCCGAGGGTAAGATCGATATCCACGGTGACTACGGCGCATACTGCTACGTCAAGTTCCGTCACTCTCTGTGCCACGGCTGGGCTTCCGGTCCTTGCCCCTATCTTTCCAACTACGTGCTGGGCGTTCGTTCGCTCTCTCCCAACACCTACGAGATCAAGCCCGAGCTGGCTTACCTTGACTGGGTAGAGGGTACGTACCCCACCCCCAAGGGCGAGATCTACATCAAGGTCACCAAGGACGCAGACGGCAATCAGATCGTTGACGTGCAGGCACCCAAGGGGATCTTTATCCTCAAATAAGACGAATCATCGGCAGAGGCGCAGTGCCTCTGCCGATTTTGTGGTATAATGAACACATCAAATTCACGGGGGGCAATATGTCGCTTGATTATAACAAAAAGAATATCATTCTTGCACAAAACAATCGCAAAAATGCCACACCGCAAGAAAATCATTTGTGGTATGATTTTTTGTCAAAGTATAAGGTTCGATTTCAACGACAAAAAGCAATTGACGAGTTTATTGTGGATTTTTATTGCTGCAAGGCAAAGTTGGTCATTGAGATTGACGGCTCGCAGCATTATACCGAATCAGGAATACAACAGGATGAATTTCGCACGGAAATTCTTGAAGGTTATGGTTTGAGGGTGATTCGATTTACCAATCATCAGATCGATCATAATTTTAGAGGTGTTTGCGAGTATATCGATTCTGTTGTAACTGCATGTATGAAAAGTTGACATTTTACAAGCATTTTGTTAGCGAGCGCGACCAGTAATCTCGCCCCACTCCGGGAGGGGGGTGGAAAATATCCCGCAGGGCATATTCAAGGGGGGAGAACGCGAATACGATGAATTTCTGCGCGTTTTGCATCTTGATTGCAGGTGTTAGAATATTACTCGAGCAAACCGTTGCGCCTCGCGCTCTCCCCCCTGCGCTTGGCTCAGGGCAGCGCGTATTATCCCCCCTCCCGGAGGGGGGCTTGATCAGTAACCACACCTGCTCACATAGGCTCGCCGAGGACGTCGAGCCCTACGAATGAAACGATGCAGTATGTTGCATCTGCCTTCAAAAGATTTTATAGCAAAGAGATTAGTAGTTGTTTTTACTCTTCTATTACGAACAATATTTGGAGAAAATATGACAGACAATAAGCAAATCAAAGCAATCATTATGGATTTAGACAGGACGCTCTTGCATACAGATAAAACCATATCCGACTACAGTATTTCGATTCTCAAAAAATGCCGTGAGCGCGGTATTCGTATCATGGCTGCAAGTGCAAGACCTTTGAGAGACATTCTAATATATCGGGATTTGATTGAATTTGACGCGATTACAGCCACCAACGGAGCGGTTGTATTGCTTCCAAATGGAGTAATGGAGATTGGGCTCTCTTGTCAAAGCGGTGAAGTGATTCTCACAAGACTCCTTTCTTTTGAGGACGTGATTTTGTCAATCGAAACAAGTAAAGGGCTATATGCAAACAAGGATATCCCGGAATGGCATCCTATTGTTTATGATCAATTCCCCCAACTGCCAAAAGGGTGTATTTTGTATAAAGTTTTGGCAAGCAGCAAGCATAAGGATTTGTATGAGAGCATCCAAGACGTCTTGACAGATGATGTGTATTATACCGTAGCGGGCGGGGAATTGATACAAATATTGAGTTTTGAAGCCACGAAATGGAAGGGAATTATGAGAATGCTTGCGTATTTCGATATTCGTGCGGAGAATGCAGCGTGCTTTGGTGATGACAACGATGATATAGAATCAATTCAAAAATGCGGATTGGGCGTTGCCGTAGCAAACGCGATTGAAGCAGTGAAGGCTGTCTCGAATGTCATCACAGTGAGCAACGACATGGATGGTGTGGCGAGGTTTATTGAGAAGCATATTTTATCCGAATAAGTAACAGAAGGGCGAGAAAACTTGCCCTTCTTTGTGTTTTTATTGAACAAACGCTTTGCTTTGCGCAACGATCTCCGTGCCGCCTTGACCGCGCAATGCCGCCTCCGCCGCGTCGGGGGAGGTGATGATGGCACGTCGGGCGGGGGCGGACGCCACAAAATTCATGGCTGCCTGCACCTTGGGCAGCATCGAGCCCTTGGCAAAGTGCCCCTGTGCCATCAAGGATTCCGCTTCGGCAAGCGTCAAGTGCGAAAGTGCCTTCTGATCCGGCTTGCCGTAATTGGTGTACACGGCGTCGGTTGCGGTCAGAATCAGCAGCGTGTGCGCACCCACCGCGGCGGCAAGCTTTGCAGCGGCAAAGTCCTTGTCGATCACGGCTGCCACGGGCTTGCCACCCTCGTCCGTCATGAGCGTGGGAATGCCACCGCCGCCGCAGGCGATGACGATATATTCGCCCGCCAAAAGCGAGAGAATGGCATCGCGCTCCACGATCTCTACGGGCGCGGGGGAGGGCACGACGCGGCGATATCCGCGCCCTGCGTCCTCGGTAAACTGCCAATCGGGGTTTTGCGCCGCCAGCGCGTCCGCTTCTTCCTTGCTGTAAAACGCCCCGATAGGCTTTGTGGGATGCTTGAAGGCGGGATCGTTTTTGTCCACCGTGACTTGCGTAATCACGCTGACCGCCTGCCAGGGCATGCCGCGGCGTGCCAGCTCTGCCTGCAGCGCGGCTTGCAAATGGTAACCGATATAGCCTTGGCTCATGGCGGTGCAATCGGGCAGGGGCATGGGGGAGATGGCGTCGGTCGCTTTTGCACCCGTATCAAAGGCAAGCTGAATCATGCCCACCTGCGGGCCGTTGCCGTGGCTGACCACGATCTCGTTGCCCGCCTCAATCAAATCGACCAAGGTGCGGCAAACCTTTGCTACCGTGGCGCGTTGCGTTTCGCTGTCTTTTCCAAGGGCGTTGCCGCCCAGTGCAATAGCAATTCTCTGCATATCCTCACCCCCGTCGCGCAGGCTGCTGCTGCGTAATGCAATGAATGTTGCCGCCGCCGTACGCAATCTCGCGCGTCATCACGCCAACTACACGGCGGTCGGGGAACATTGCCTGCACCTGCTCAATCGCTAAAGCGTCATTCTCGTCACCGTACTGCGGCAGGATGACGCCGCCGTTGACAATGAGGAAATTCATATAAGACGCAATGCTGACCTCTCCGTCGCGCCTGGGCAGCGTGCCCTCTGCGGAGTCAATGGTGTCCGCCCCCTCCAGGTACACGGGCTTTTTGGTCAAGCACAGCTTGTGCACCTTGAGCCTGCGCCCCTTGGCGTCGGTCTGCCGGCAGAGAAATTCGTAAGCGTCACGCGCTTCCTCGTAAAAGGGGTGCTCCTTGTCGTCGGTGTAAATGCACGCCACCTCGCCGGGGGCGACAAAGCACGCCACGTCGTCAATGTGGCCGTTGGTTTCGTCGGGATCAATGCCGTCGCGGATCCACAGCACCTTGGTGCAGCCAAGGTATTCGCACAGCATCTGTTCGATCTGCTCGCGGGACATATCGGGGTTTCTGCCGGGGGAGAGCAAGCACATTTCGGTTGTCAGCACCGTGCCCTCGCCGTCCACGTGGATAGATCCCCCTTCCAAGACGAAATCGGGCGTGGGATAGCGGTCAACGCCCGAGAGCTCGCAGATCTTTTGCGCCACCTCTGCATCCTTGTCCCAAGGAAAATACAGACCGTCGTAAAGTCCGCCCCAGGCGTTGAACGCCCAATCGGCGGCACGCAAGCCCCCCTTGTCATTGACGAGAAAGGTAGGGCCGCAGTCGCGCACCCAAGCGTCGTTCGAGGACATTTCCACTACCGTAATTTCGGGCGGCAGCATATTTCGCGCGTTGGCGTACTGCGCAGCGGACACGCACACGGTTACGGGCTCGAACTCGGAAATGGCGCGCGCCACGTCGGCAAACGCCTTTTGCGCGGGCTTTGCGCC
>JAFNZX010000251.1 GCA_017382615.1 Clostridia bacterium
GTAAAAGCTTTTGACGGATGCGCCGCTCTTTTTGCTGCGCGGCGCGCACACCGTCGGCATCGCGCATCGGTTTGAGTCCTGCTGCCTCCAGCGCGCGCGGCCAAGGGCCGAGATGCGCCTTGATGGCAACCACCTCGCGCTCGGAAAAATCGTCACGCTTAGGGTAGCGTGCGCCGCCAAGCGCGGTGTGCTTGCACACGAGCAGCTCGATGCAATCTTGTTTCGTCAGCTTTTCGGGCATGGTGACCTCCATCTCACAAAATTTTTGATCAAACTTTTTCAAAAGTTTGCGCAGGTCGAGGGCGCGCAGCCCTCGTCGCTCGTCGCAACGAGCGAAACTCTCCAATCGCCGTTTGATTTCGCGCAGCGAAATATGTTCTTCTTTGCGGCAATTTTGCCAAAAAGAACGGAGAGGGTTTTCTCACATGAACTCCCAACGGATAGGGCGGGCGATTCGTGAATCGCCCCTACGGGTGCGTCCCGTGGTTGCGCGGGCGGATATAGAATCCGCCCCTACGAAAATTCCCAGCCAAACAAAAAACGCTTTTCTACCCAAATGGGCAAAAAAGCGCAGCGATCCCGTCCGCACGGATGGGTACACTTCGGGCATACCTCCCCCTTGATGCGAACGTAAAACGGCTACACTTTTCATATCCAAAAGTAACTTCCTTAGCGCGGATGGCGGGTATTCCGACTGTAACGGTAATGATGGTTGCGACGGATTTGCACCGAACTTCCCCCTGATCCGGGAAACGCATCCCGGAGCCGAACCGCGAACGGTATTCAGTTGTATTCATTGTAGCATGGTCGTGCGTGTTTGTCAAGATTTTTTTGCATTGCGTCTTGCAAAACGCGCAAAAGTCATGTATAATGAAAGAAAAAACCAATCGGAGGTTTATGATGATCTATAAGAATCTGAACGGCGTATCCCTCAGCGCACTGGGCATGGGCTGCATGAGGTTGCCGCAAAAGAGCGAGAATGGCGCGGATATCGACGAGGTGGCTCTTGCCGAGATGGTCGAGCTTGCCATGAGCCGCGGCGTAAACTACTTCGACACCGCATGGGTATATCATCAGGGGAAGAGCGAGGAATTTATGGGCAGAGCACTTGCCAAATATTCTCGCGAAAGCTTTTATATTGCTACCAAGTTTCCCGGCTTCTCGCCCGATTTCTGGGGCAACGCACCCAAGATCTTTGCAGCACAGCTGGAAAGGTTGGGCATGGACTACATTGACTACTATCTGGTGCACAGCGTCACCGAGTCCAACATCGAGCAGTACCTTGATACCGAAAAGTACGGCGACGTGGAGTATCTGATCTCGGAAAAGAAGGCGGGCAGGATCAAGCACCTCGGCTTTTCCACCCACGGTACGCTGGCAACCATGAAGCGTTTTCTTGATAAGTACGCGTCCGAAATGGAATTCTGCCAGATCCAGCTCAATTATCTGGATTACAAGCTGCAGAATGCAAAGGAAAAGGTGGAGCTGATCCGCTCCTACGGTCTTGGCGTGTGGGTCATGGAGCCGGTACGCGGCGGCAGACTTGCAAATCTTGAACCCGAGTATATGGCAAAATTGGAGGCTCTGCGTCCCGGCGTCAGCGCACCCGAATGGGCGTTCAGGTTCCTGCAGTCCATTCCCGAGGTGGTCGTGACGCTGTCGGGTATGTCCAATATGGAGCAGCTGGAGCAGAATATTACTACCTTTGACGACGAGAAGGTGCTGACCGAGCAGGAGTGGGATACCCTTTTGGAAATCGCGGACGATATGATCGCAAAGAAGACCTTGCCTTGCACGAATTGCCGTTATTGCACACCTTATTGCGCACAGGAGTTAAATATTCCACAAATGATTAAGTTCTATAACGCGCAAATGTACCCCGAAAACGCAGGAGAGGTCAGAGCGCAGGTGCGCGCGTTGCCCGATGCGCAAAAGCCTACGGCTTGTATCGCCTGCCGCGCCTGCGAGGACGTTTGCCCGCAGAATATCAAAATTTCCGAGATGATGGCGGAGATGGCAAAGCGCACTTGCTGACGCAAGCGCACTTTGCAGTGAAATATTTCGCCGATGGCGAAATGTGAAATTCACGCTGCGCGTGAGTGAAATTTTCGCTTCGCGAAAGTGAAATGTTTCGCTTGCGCGAAACGTTGTGGTAGAAATTTGCCAAAAGGCAAATTTCAATTTGATTGTATTGATTTTTAACCCGTAGGGGCGATTCAAGAATCGCCCGCATCCCGACACCCGTAGGGGCGCATTCCATATGCGCCCGCCCACATCCCTGCAACCGTAGGGGCGATTCAAGAATCGCCCGCATCCCAACACCCGTAGGGGCGCATTCCATATGCGCCCGCACCCAAC
>JAFNZX010000252.1 GCA_017382615.1 Clostridia bacterium
CAAGCTCCTCCATGGCAATGGCAGCAGAAGGACCGCCGATACCCGTGGAGCATACGCTGACAAGAACACCGCAAAGCTCACCCACCCAAATGTTATATTCTCTGTTTGTGACCAAGTGTCTGGGATTATCAAAATACTGCGCGATTTTCTCGCATCTGCCGGGGTCGCCCGGGAGAATGCAATAACCGCCCGTTTGCCCTTCTTTAGCCTTGATATGATATTGCTCCGTATGTGTAGAAAGCATAAAAACCTCCGAAATTGATCATGAATTACCATTTTTATTGTATCACATTTTGAAGCATATTGCAAGAGGAAATGAAAATAATAGTATCAGTATAAAAATTCGGGGGCTTTATGAAGGATATAGTATTTGATCTGCGTGCAAGTGTGTGCGCACACGGCAGCGTTGTGGGGGCAAAGGAGCACCATGGGCCGCTGGGTAATCTGTTTGATATGCACGACGAGGATGACAAATTCGGGCAAAAAACCTGGGAGCAGGCAGAAAGCGAGATGCAGCGCCGTGCACTTGGCGTGGCACTCAAAAAATGGGGACGCAGTGCGGATGCCTTAGGCGCGCTTTTTGCAGGGGATCTGCTCAATCAATGCGTAGGCTCTGCATACGGGTTGATCGATTATCAAGTACCGTATTTCGGATTGTACGGTGCGTGCTCCACGGCTGCGCTCGGCATGATGCTGGGCGCGATCTTAGTCAGCGCAGGGCAGGTGCGGTATGCAGCCGCTGTGACCTCCTCGCACAATACCGCAGCTGAGCGGCAGTACCGCACACCCGTGGAATACGGTGCGCAGCGTACGCCTACGGCACAATGGACGGTGACGGGCGCATCGGCATTTATTCTCGGCAGGTGTGATCATACCGATCCCTCGTACGCCCGTGTGAGCCAAGCCATGCCGGGCATTCCGATTGAAATGGGCATTCGTGACGCTGCCAATATGGGCGCTGCCATGGCGCCTGCTGCGGTGGATACCCTGGAGCGGTATTTAGCCGCCACCGGTACTGCTCCCGAGGATTTTGACGCCATTGTGACGGGTGACCTTGGCTGGGAGGGAAGCGCGATATTTTGTGATCTTTTGCATGCGGACGGCATTGACGTGGACGGCAAGCACGCAGATTGCGGTGCAATGATCTACTCGCGCCACACGCAGGATACTCACGCGGGCGGCTCGGGCTGCGGTTGCTCGGGCGTGGTCATGAGCGCGTATTTTTTGCCCAAGCTTGCCTCGGGCGAGATCAAGGATATGCTGTTGATCGGTACGGGCGCGATGATGAGCCCCGATGCGCTCAAGCAGGGACGGAATATTCCTGCCATTGGGCATCTGGTGAGGTTAAAAGGGGGGATATAAGATGGAATGGATATGGGATTACGTGTGGGCATTTTTGATCGGCGGTGCGTTTTGCGTCATCGCGCAGCTGCTCATCGATCTGACGGGCATGACGCCTGCAAGAATTTTGGTCTTGTACGTGGTTGCAGGTGTCGTACTGGGTGCTGTGGGCTTGTATGCACCTTTGGTGGAATTTGCAGGCGCGGGCGCGACCACACCGCTGACGGGATTTGGTTTTCTGATCTCCAAGGGCGTGCGCGAGGCGGTGGACGAGCAGGGGCTGCTCGGTGCACTGACAGGCGGACTCAAAGCCGCCGCAGGCGGCACGGCAGCAGCCTTGGTGTTTGGCTATATCGTGACGCTTTGTTTTTCTTCAAAGCCGAAGAAATAAAGAAAGCAGTGCGTCCGGGCGACGCACTGCTTTCGTGATATTGCGCGTAGCGCAGTGATATTCTGCCTTTGGCAGAGTGATGTTCGCCTTTGGCGAGTGATATTGCGGCTGTGCCGCAGTTGAGCGAAGCTCACTCCCCAAACGCCTTCCTTAGTTTATCAAGCGCACTCTTTTCGAGTCTTGATACGTATGAGCGTGATATCCCCAGCTGCAAGGCAATCTCTCTTTGCGTCATAGGTGCTTTGCCCGAAAGCCCGTAGCGCAAAAGAATGATCTGCCGCTCGCGGTCGTCAAGCAGCGTGTTGACGTATCTCTTTGCGCGCGTGCTCTGCATTTCACGGTCGATCATCTCGGCAAGATTTTCCTCGCTGGCAATGACGTCCATATACGTCAAGGGATTGCCGTCGCGATCCACGTCTATGGTTTCATTGATGGATATTTCCGCCGAGAGCTTTTTGCCCGACCGAAAATGCATGAGAATCTCGTTCTGAATGCATTTGGCGGCATAGGTCGCAAATCGCGTGCCGTTGCCCACGTTAAAGGTATCCACCGCTTTGCAAAGCCCGATCGTGCCGATCGAGATCAAGTCCTCTTGGTTTTTGCTTGACGAATAATACTTGCGCACGATGTGCGACACAAGGCGCAGATTGTGCAAAATCAGCTTCTGCCGCGCGTCCTCTGCCTCTTGTCCCTGACCGCTTGCCATGACCTCAAAAGCTGCCTGCTCCTCCTCGGACGAAAGCGGAGCAGGGAAGTTCTGCGGCGTCCCGATCCCTAAAATGACGTGGAAAAAGTAGGTAAACAGCGAAAATACCGAAAACATTGCCAAAGATCCCCCTGCGACATAGTAATACACTCTATGCCGCAAAACGCAAAAAATGCCTGCTTACATGAACTTCTCACGTTCGCGCAGCGAACATTTCACATTTGCGCAGCAAATATTTCACCTGCCGTAAGGCAGATTTCACCCACCGAAGGTGGATTTCACTGATCCAAATCAAAAAACAGCGGAGGCGCACTTGCGCCTCCGCGATTTTTTTATTTGGATCAATACATTCCGCCCATGCCGGGTGCAGCAGGTGCAGCGGGAGCTACGGGCTCGGGCTTATCTGCAACTACGCTCTCGGTGGTCAGAATGACAGATGCGATGGATGCAGCGTTCTGCAGAGCACTTCTCGTTACCTTAGTGGGGTCAACGATACCTGCGCTCATCATGTCCACGTAAACCTCGTTGTAAGCGTCAAAGCCGTAGCCGACCTTGCCGGAGTTTACGATGTTGTTGACGATGACGCCGCCGTCAAAGCCTGCGTTAGCAGCGATCTGACGTACGGGCTCCTCCAGAGCCTTGAGCACGATGCGAACACCGGTGCGCTCGTCACCCTCGGTGGTTTCCAGCAGAGCCTGCACTGCGGGAATGACGTTGAGATATGCAGTACCGCCGCCTGCAACGATGCCTTCCTCAACAGCAGCCTTGGTTGCGTTGAGTGCGTCCTCGATTCTCAGCTTCTTTTCCTTCATTTCAGCCTCGGTGGCAGCACCAACCTTGATCACAGCAACGCCGCCTGCCAGCTTTGCAAGTCTTTCCTGCAGCTTTTCGCGGTCGAATTCGCTGGTCGTGGTTTCGATGCCCTGGCGGATCTGTGCAATTCTGCCCTTGATCTCATCGGGGTTGCCGTTACCGCCAACGATGAC
>JAFNZX010000028.1 GCA_017382615.1 Clostridia bacterium
ATTCAAGAGCTGCATGGCGGCAGGTATCACCGTCAAACATGGAAAGCTGCTGCTCCCCGTGATCGATCAGCCCGCACGCACTCACCCCGATGCTGCGCAGGGGCTTGCCGTCGTGAAAGGTATCGTACAGCGTCATTGCCTCACGCCAAAGGTCGTTTTCAAGGCACGTAGCCGCCGTGCCCTTTTGCCGCTGCTTCCAAGCAAGATCGGTCGTGCGCAAGGACAGCTTGACCGTGGTGCAGCGCATATCTGCCTCGCGCAGCCGCGTGGCAACGCTTTGGCAAAGCTGCGCCAGCACGATCTCGGCATCGCGCCGCGTGACCATATCCACGGGCGTGGTGGTGCTGTTGCCGATACTTTTGACGGGGTACTCCTGCCCGTCCAGCAGCACGGGAGAACCGTCCATGCCGTTGGCGAACCGCCACGCCATAAGCCCGTTTTTGCCAAGGGCACCCTCCAGCAGCGCGGGGTCGGTACGCGCCAAGTCCCCCACCGTGCGAATCTGCATATACCAAAATTTTTTCACAGTCGAACGCCCCACGAAGATCAGATCCCCCACAGGCAGAGTCCACAGCAGCTCTCGGAAGTTCTCGCGCGTGATCACCGTGACCGCGTCCGGCTTTTTGTAATCGCTCCCCATTTTGGCAAAGATCTTATTAAACGACACCCCTACCGACACGGTCACGCCCAGCTCACTTTTGACCGCGCACCGTATCTCGTTTGCGATCACTTCACCGTAATTCTCGCCCCACAGCCTGCCGTTTCCCGTCACGTCCAGCCAGCATTCGTCAATGCCAAAGCTCTCTATGCGGTCGGTGTACCGCGCGTAAATGCCGCGCGCCTTGTCCGAGATCTGCTTATACCTGTCCATATGCGGCGGCAGCAGCACAAGACCGGGGCACTTGCTGCGCGCCTCGGCAATGCTCTCCCCCGTCTGCACGCCAAAGGTTTTGGCAACCTGATTTTTGGCTAAGATGATGCCGTGCCGCGCCTCGACGTCCCCCGCCACCGCCACGGGCTGCGACCACAGCTCGGGTCTGTCCGCACACTCGACCGACGCGAAAAAATTGTTCATATCCACGTGTAAAATAACGCGATCCACCTCTGCACCTCCCAATATAGAACATTTGTTCTGTATGAGTATTATAGCAGAACATTTGTTCTGTGTCAAGTGGAAAAATTGCACAAAACGGTGCGCGTATTTTCTTATCATCAAGGCAATTGACAGCAGCGTACAAGGGCTGCCGCCCCACTCTGTGCGATTTTGGCGCACAATACTGCATATTGTATGGGATTACACCCATCGGCACAGTATTTTGCGATTTTCGGCGATTTTTCGGACAAAAAAGTTGGTATTTTTATGCTTTTTTTCTTGACAAAGCACGCCCGCTATGATATAATAGCGATAAGAATGAAAATCGGGCAATGTCCCGTGCAAAAAGAACAAAAAAACGGAGGAAAAAACAACGATGAAAAAGCTTCTCATCATCGCACTTGCACTCATGCTCGCACTTTCTCTGGTTGCTTGCAACAAGAATAATGGCGACGAAAACGAATCCAACAATGAAATCATTCTCAATCCCAACGGCACCGGCGAAGGCGTCGGCACCGGCGATCCCTCTACCGGCAACAACGGAAACGGCGGCAACACCGATACCCCTATCGTAGAGGAAGTATTCACCGAGCTTGAGCAGACTATTTTCATCGTAGCAGACGTTGCTAGCGTTCGCTCCGAGGCAAGAATTGCAGACGAGACCCTGATTGATTACGCTACCAAGGATACCGAATTCAAGAGCGTTGCCTACAGCGCAAATTGGTTCAAGATTGAATATGAGGTAGAGGTAGAAGAAACCACCGAGGCTGCTACCGAGGCTGCCACCGATGCAGCTGCTCCCGCTTCCGAGGAAGCAACCACCGAAGCAGACGCTACTACCGAGGCAGAAACCGAGGCTGCTCCCAAGACCGAGACCGTTGTTGCATACGTACACAAGTCCGTAGCTTGCGTAAAGGATCTGACCGCAGCTGACCTGGAAGAGCCTCTGACCTTGTACGTTATCGCTGCTGCTCTGTACGTAAGATCCTACTATGATTTCGACGCACAGAACAACATGATGTGCACCCTGCAGCAGGGTGACGAGGTAACCGCAATTGCTAAGGGCAACGGCTGGTACAAGATCCAGCTCTCTGACGATGCGCAGGGTAATCCCGTATTCGGTTACATCTCCTCCAACGAAAAGTACGTTTCCACCACCAAGCCTGAGGAAACCACCGTTGCAGAGGAGCAGACCACCGTGGCTGCTGAATAATTCAATCAAATAAAATCAAGGGGTTGTCGCAGGACAGCCCCTTTACGTTTACATAGGTGCAGGCGACCATCGGTCGTCCCACGCGATCGGTTCGGACGTGCAATGCACGCCCCTACAATGTTTTGACCGAATTCCTCGTAGGGGCGACCATCGGTCGTCCCACGCGATCGATTCGGACGTGCAATGCACGCCCCTACATGGCATATAAATTCTTATTTGCGCAAAAAAACGACCGCCTTACGACGGTCGTTTTTTATCATTTATGCCTGTTCACCGTCCGAATTGTCAACGTCCAGCTCAAACCAGAAGGTCGATCCCTGCCCTACTTGGCTATCCACGCCATAGGCAGCCCTGTGGCGCTCGAGCACGGTCTTAACGATAGAAAGTCCCAGACCCGTACCGACCACCGCACGCTTGTGCACGCGGTCTACCTTATAGTATCTGTCCCAGATCAAAGGGATCTGATCCTCAGAAATACCCACACCGTGGTCAATAACCGAAATACGCACCTTGCCGTCGCGGCACTCCTGCCGTACGAGCACGGTCTTATCCTCACCGGCATAGTTGATACCGTTGTTGATCAGATTGTACAGCACGCGCAGCATCATGGCTCTGTCCGCGTTCACGATCACGTGGCGATCGTATTCAAACAGCACGGCATATCCGTCCTGCGAGCGCAGCTTATCGTAACGCTCTACGCTGACCTGCAGCTGCTCGGTCAAATCAAACGGCTCGCGACTCAGCTCGGCAGCATCTGCCTGCAGGCGCGAAATATCCAGCAGCGCATTCACCAGCTCGGAAAGTCGCTCGGTCTCATCAATAATGGTTTGCATATTCTCAGGGGTGTTCTCTCCGGGAATATCGCGCATGATCTCGCCGTACCCCTTGATCATGGTCAAGGGTGTGCGCAGGTCGTGCGATACGTTGGCTATCAGCTCCTTTTGGAGGCGGTCGTTCTTGGAAAGCTCCTTGGAGGCGTAATTCAAGGTAGCGGCAAGCTCCTTGGTCTCCCTATAGCCCTCCCCTTCAAACTGTACGTCGTAATTGCCCGTTGCCAGCTGCTTTGCCGCCTGGTTCATGCGCACGATCGGAGAAATGATGCTGCGCGCAAACACCATTGCCATAAGCAGTGCAAGACCGACAAAGATGACCGATATCCAGATAAACTGCATGCGCAACGTCTGCACCGTGGCACGCAAGGGAGTCAGCTCGGAGTTGAGCATAACCACGTAGGGCGTGCCGTCTGCGGCATAGCAGATATCCACGCTGATCATGCTCATGCGTTCGGTAAAGATCTGCTTACCGCTGTGCACAATATCCTCACTCGTCTGCTCCTCGGTGATCTCATGCGCCTGCGTGGTCATCGGTCTGACGGTGCTGTAGTGCCCCTGCTCGTGCAAAGCTCTTTGATAAAGCTTATCCAACGTACGGCTATTGATATGGTGCAAGAAGCAGGACTCCGCGGCGTTGACGTCTGCAATCTCAGCAAGCCCTCCCTGCTCTACGGCAAACACGCGCACACAAATACGATATTCGTCCGCATGATTGATCACGCTTTTGCTCAATTCCGATTTTCCGTTCTCCAAGGAGACCTCAATCATTTCAAACACGTGCTCCATTTCGTTGATTTTGGTGTAGCGGTAAAATACGTTTAGCAGCATAACCTGGAACACGAACAGCACCACCAAAAGCAGCATCATAAAAATCAGAAAATAAAACAGCAGCTTGGTAGAAACGCTTACACCGGGATACGGACGTTTTCCTCTATCTCCCTTACCCATCAGTTTTCCTCAAAGCGATAGCCCATACCGCGCAGCGTTACGATATACGCGCTGTACCTGCCAAGGCTCTTACGCAACAGCTTGATGTGGGTATCCAACGTTCTTGCATCGCCGTAAAAATCGTATCCCCACACCTCGCTGATCAGCTTTTCACGCGAGAGCGCGATGTTGCGGTTTTCCAGCATATAAAAGAACAGGTCGTATTCCTTGGGCGACATTTCCACACGCTGACCGTCTATGTATACGATACGCGCTGTCAAATCGGCGCGCAGCCCACCGCCGTCCAGCTCCACGATCTGATTTTGCGGTCTTTGCTGCGCCTGCTCCGCAGTTCTGCCCACGCGCTTGAGCACTGCCTCAATGCGCAGCATCAGCTCCTTGGGGGAGAAGGGCTTGACCACGTAGTCGTCAATGCCCAGCTCAAAGCCGTTGATCTTATCGTATTCCTCACCGCGTGCGGATAGCATGATAATGGGCGTTTCGGTGATCTTGCGGATCTCGCGGCAAGCAGAAAAGCCGTCCAGCTCGGGCATCATGATGTCCATAATGATCATGTCGTAAGCATTCTCGCGGCACTTGTACACCGCGTCCATGCCGTCGGTCGCTTCGGTGACCTTATGTCCCTCAAACTCCGCGTACTTGCGGATAATGGCGCGAATGCGCGATTCGTCGTCTACTACTAAAATGTGATACATATTTACCTCCCTTGTGTCGTAATGAGGCAGATTTTGCTATTTACATTATATATAACCTTTGTGACCGTCATATGAAGAAATCAAAAAAAGTCGTTGAATTTCGGGAATGAATGTGTCATCCTAAGCGGAGAGCGTAGCCCGGAGTCGAACTTTTAGCGCGAGCCACGATATCGGGGACTGTCCCCTGTGTCGTGTCCGCAGGACATGATACTGCGGGACTGTCCCCCGTGTCGTGGCGATGCGGGATCTGTGAACGGTTTATGACACGTCTGCTTAGCCAAAGTAACAATTCCGCGCAAAAAACATATCAAAAATCGTTCGGAGATCCTCAAAACGCTAACCCGCGTTTTGACTTTCAAAAATCAGCAATTCGTTGCAGATTTTTGAAAGTTCGACTCGAAAACACCCGCACCGGGGTGTTTTCTCGCTCAGGATGACACACGGTGGGATGAGCAAAAACTTTTCAAAATAAAAACCACAAAAGCGGTGTATGACGCTTGTTTTTTAGCGCGTTTTTTGGTATAATGGAGAAAACGCTATGATGCGGGCGACCGCAGGTCGCCCCTACGGGAAAGACCCGCACAAAACAACATTTTAAGGAGGCACGGACATGACAGATTTTGCAACATATTTCCCGCAAAGCATCAGAGTAGGGCAACCGCTCTCGCTGTCGGATTGCCGCGTGCTGCGCCCTTATCTGTTGGAGCGTGCGGGCATTTCCCAAGGCTCTGTGATCATGCTTGCCGTTCCTTACGCCGTGCCCTGCGATGGTCGCACGGTTTCCATGTATGCCGTGGCAAAGGACTACCATGCGTATTTTGACGCGCTGTTTGCATCTGTCTTGCCC
>JAFNZX010000253.1 GCA_017382615.1 Clostridia bacterium
AGCGTATCGGGCGCACCGTCCCCCGTCAGACGTGCGATCACGGTATCGGGCGGCAGCAGCGTCAGCGCGTTTGCAACGACGCGTACGTAGCCCTGCATGGTCATTGGCTCGTAGTCGCCGCGCAGATACATCTCTGCCATGGGCGTATCCTTGATCACGTGCAAAAGATGCAGCTTGACCTGATCGGGGTGCAATG
Organism: Clostridia bacterium; assembly: GCA_017382615.1. Classification (GTDB taxonomy): domain Bacteria; phylum Bacillota; class Clostridia; order Oscillospirales; family CAG-272; genus SVQP01. The sequence continues at coordinate 197 of JAFNZX010000253.1, forward strand.
CGGCAACGTCGCGCACGGTCTGCATCATGGTCTGCTCGTCCTCACCGGGTAAGCCGAAGATCAGGTGGATGCAAATGTGAATATCGGGACTTGCCTTGCGCAGTGCCCTGTACCCTGCCACAAATGCAGAAAAATCGTGCCCGCGGTTGATGAGTGCTGCCGTTTGGTCGTTTGAGCTTTGCAGACCCAGCTCAACCGTCAGATAGGTGCGACGAGCGATCTCTGCAAGATACGCAACAACGTCAGGCGGCAAGCAATCCGCACGCGTGGCAATATTCAGACCAACAACGCCCGGATATGCACGTGCCTGCTCGTACTTTTCGCGCAGAACTGCACGCGGCGCGTAGGTATTGGTGTGCGCTTGAAAATACGGGATGACCTTATCCGTCTGCCATTTGCCGCTGATGAGTGCGCGGGACATTTCAAGCTGCTGTGTGATCGGCACTTCGGGGCGCGGAGCGAAATCACCGCTTCCCTTGTCCGAGCAGTATATGCAGCCACCGTGCGCGCACCTGCCGTCAATATTCGGGCAGGTAAAGCCCGCGTCCAGCGGCAGCTTTGCAACTTTGCCGCCAAAGGTTGATTTCAAAAAATAGTCGTAGGTAAAATAGCGTTTATTGGTGTCGCTGAACCGATACGGATTGGTCGATGCCTGCGTGACCCGCTTCCCCATTGCGTTCACCCCCTTTTTCTCTATTATAGCGAAAACGCGCAAGGATGTCAAGAAAAAAATCCCACCGCGCTATGCGAACATAGCGCGGTGGGGATGCTTTTAACTCAGGGGTTATATTTCGCTTTGATATTCATAAAACACAATCTTGGAATGTTATTGGGCATTTTCCAACAATTCCTTAGCGTTGTCAAACGTATAGCGACCAGTAATTGCCGATTGACTGTAGAACACTACGGCAGTCTCATTTTTTATGTATGCTATTTCAAATGTGCTTCTATTATCTCCCTGAATAGATGATGTAATTTGTATCACGATTCTTCCTTGGACATCTCCACTTGGAAAAACAATTTCTATCGGTTCACGGTATACGGGAATAAGGTCATCGTATTTTATTAAACGATTCTTTACTTCGGCCTCATAAATATCATTCACGAAGAAATCGTCGTAGGTCTTAGACCAAGCATCCTGTTCTCCGTTTATCAAGCATCCTTCTGCACTCACTGTTACAATTGCACTTGCATCCTTCCCTCTATCACCGGGGTCGTATCCCAAGCCGATCTGGACGGGAATACTCTGCGTTTCGGATATGTCCCAAACCTGCCGTTCGATCAGCACGTCCAGTCCGTACTCGCTTGCCCAATCCTGCTTCATCAAGACGTAAAATTCTCTTTCATTCGCACTTTGGCAAGCACAAAGCAACAGCAAGCAACACAATATGCATAGTATGGTTCTGTTTTTTCGCATCGTAATCTCCTCTTTCTGATTTATATGCACTTTGAACACAGGGGACGGTTCTCTGTGCACTCGGTTTTAGTTGTTCGTTTTGCCCGAGTTCCGCGCGTCACAGGGGACAGTTCTCGGTAACACCGCAGGTGTCACGGAGAACCGTCCCCAGTAACACTTGCGCGTTTGAGATCAGCGCGAAAACAGTTAGTTTGTGATGAGACGCGGAAAAGTCAGTGTTACCGGGGACGGTTCTTTGTGATACGAAGTATTACCAAGAACTGTCCCCTGTGACACGCAAATCACAAGGCTCCCCTTGACATGGCCGCGAGGAAAATGTATAATAAACGTAACAAAACAAGGGGGTGGAGCTATGAAATCTATCAATCATCGCGCGGGGCTTGTTTCGGTTTCTTTCCGCGCGCACGCGCCGCGCGAGATTCTTTGCGCGATGCGGGATGCGGGACTGCACTATATTGAATGGGGCAGCGACGTGCACGCGCCCTGCCGTGAC
>JAFNZX010000254.1 GCA_017382615.1 Clostridia bacterium
AACCAATACGCACGGTTGATTGACAGAAAATAAGAGACCGTTTCCGTTTTATCTGCCGCACGAACGTAGCGGGAGGGTCTCCCCTCCCACTGCGATTGTGCATCAAAATTCGATTTTCAATTCCCTTTCTGCAGGGATCTCGTACTGCTTTCCGCCAAGGATCAGCGTGCCGCCCGATCGGGTGGCGGTAACGGTGCAGGAATGCGCATCCATCTTAACGTGCACGCTGTGCCCCTCGGGCAGCGGCACGGTGCCGTCCACGTGACGGTAAAGTCCGCGATCGGGCTGCACAGCAAAGGTCTTGTAGCCGATATCGGTGGGATAGACGCCCAGGCAATATCTGCCCAAGAGGTAGATCGGTCCGCCGCCCCATGCGTGGCAAAGCGAGCAGCCGTACTTCATGCCGTACATGCCGTAATGCTCAATTCCCTTTTGCTCGGGCAAATACTGCTCCCAGATCGAGGTCGCACCAAGGGCAACCATGCCGCCCCAATAGGACTCGATCTTTTTCTGCGCAGTTTTCAGCCTACCCATCATACACAAGGCATTGAGCTCGAAGAACTCAAAATACGGTGTGGTGATAGCTTTCACCGCATCGTTTTCCAGCACGCAGCGCACGATTTTCTGTGCGCGGCGGTGCGATACAAAGCCGTACATAATGGCAAAAATGTTGGCATGACGCGTGACGTTCTCCCTGCCCGTGGTATGGCAATCGATCAATGCGCCGCGCTCCTCTCTCCAGTAATCCTGCATCACGCGCTTTTGCAGCGCGTCAGCCGCCTTTTTGTATGCAGTGCCGTCCTTGCCGACCAGCGCGCACAGCTCCGCCATGCACTTGTGGCATTGCCAAAGCAGAATCTGCTCAGCACAAAGCGGCCCGCCCTTATCCATATCCGACCAGTCGATAAAGATCCAGTCGCCGTCGCGGTGGCAAACGTAGCCTTGCTCGTCAAGTCTGCCCACGATAAACTCGTAAAGCGCGTGCAGGCGGTCAAAGTACAGACTGATAAACTGCGCATCCCCCGTAGCAAAATAGTATTCATACGCGCCGATGATGAGATACATGGAATAATCGTTGATCGAATTGATATGCTGCTCATAGGGGGGCTTACCCAAGAGCGCAATGATGGTGCGCTTGGTGATCTCGGGATCAAAATAGAGATAGCGGTTTGCCATGTAGGATTGGTACGCATCTCCCGACCAGCACCAGCGGTCGCGCTTGATGCCGTCCAGGAAAAATTCGCGCGAATTGAGGTGCAAGGTGTACGCGCAGATCTCCCAGATCTTGTTGACGTTCTTTTTGTTGCATGAAAAGGTTGCCACGTCGTCGATCGGCAAATATTCGTAATCCGCCCACACGCGCGCTTTGTCCGCGCCCTGCACACAAACGTAGCGGAATGCTCGACCGGGGCGCACGTAATCGCTCTGTCCCTGCAAGGTTTCGCGAATGAGTGCCTCGGCATGATCCAACGCCTCCTCGCGCGATTCCCCGTAGGTCACGCGGATTTCGCTTTGTGCATCTGCGCCCTCAATATGCAAAAGCGCGTAGGTTTCGCGCCCGAAATCGTAAAGCACCCCCTGCTCGGTCTTGACCGTTTTGACGGGGTCAAGCCGCTGATACGCAAAGCAAAACTCCTCGGGGTTATCCGCAGGATCGGTATAAGCAGGCGTGCAAGATGCGGGCACGCGCTTGGTTACGATCATGTGATCAGCAATCCAGGAGTCGTCGGTCTGCAGATACTTGCTGTCCACGTACAAGCTCGGTAGCCCCTCGGTGGCAAGCAGCACCGCCATGAGGTTGTGATCTCCCGCAGGGATCGACACGTCCTCGTTGACCGGTAAGCGTCTATCATCTACGATGACGTACCCCTTGGCGCGCGTGACAAAGCGCACGGTGTCCGCCTCGTCTGCATGATAACTCTTGAAAAAGCGCACGTTGGGGTAAGGCGTGGCAAGTGCCCAAAAGGTGGGATACTCGCAGCCGAACTCCTCGCGGCGGCTGTGCAGCTTGATGCTGTGATACAGCTCGTAATCTCCGGGATACCAGATCCATTTTGCTTGGTTCATAACGTGACCTCCGCGCATTTTTTCTTTATTTTACCATATAAAACGGAAGAAGTCAATCGGGTACGATTGGAAAAGCATGAATTTGGCAAACCATCTGTACTCAAATGCCCTATAGCAAAATATCTTGGGCACGTCATGGCACAAATATTGCCTCAATGCCCATGAGACTGTCCCCCTGTATGTCATCCTGAGCGGAGCAGTCCCGCCTGTCACTCCCTGTGAAGCGAAGGTGCTTGGCGGGACTGCGCAGTCGAAGTTTTGCAGAGCGCAACTCGCAGCGAGCTGCGAAGTGGAGCGGCGCAAAACCGCAAGCGCGAATAGCGCGCAGCGGGATCTGCGATGGGGGTTCTCAACGTCTGCTCAGCCTTGGTTGCATCTTCTATTGCGGACAGTCGAGGACGCCTGTCCCTACGATATATTCTTTGCGCAAGCAGGCGTGTCATAGACCGCTTAGAGATCCCTTCCTCGTCTGTGCTTTGCACAAACTCGTCAGGTTTTGGATCGGCTCGCGGCAAAATGCCGCTCCCTCTCCAAAACTTCGACTACGCAAAAAATCCCAATCAAGATTTTTCGCATCGCTCCGAGGCGACAGATCGGGATTTTTTGCTCCGCTCAGGATGACACTCAGGAGACACTCGCACAGATTCGTTATTTTTATTGACAAATCCCCCTCCGTATGGTATCATAAAACCAAAGAAAACCGTAAAAGGAGGATAGTATCATGTCCGATTTTCCGAACATCATCGACGTCCCCGGAGGTCAAGAGGTACAGACCCTGTGCTTTATGACAGACAAAAAATTCGTGCGCAAGAACTACGTGGATCTGCGCCTGCTCGTGGATGACAAAACGCCCCTGCGCAATCCCCACAAGGGCTGGTTCTGGCACTACATTGACAATGGATATGCACGCGGTGCTTACCGCGAGGGGCACGACGAGGACGACGACCTTGCCGACTTCCCCGGGCTCAACCACCTCTATCTGCGCTTTGACTGGGGCGACGTGGAAAAGAGCGAAGGCGTGTACGACTTTTCTTATCTCGACTCCATCATGGAAAAGTGGGGCGCACGCGGCTACCGCTTCTCCTTGCGCGTTTGCACCTACGAGGGACACGCAACGCTCAATCACGCCACGCCCGCCTACGTGTACGAAAAGGGCGCGCGCTGCTATCTTTTGGAGGACGGCAAGATCCAGCCCGATTTTGGCGATCCCATCTTCATGGAATGTCTTGAAAAATTCATGCAGGTCTTCGGTGCAAAATACAACGGCGACCCCAGAATCGAATGCATCGACATTGGTACGCTGGGCACGTGGGGCGAGGGACACACGGTTGAAGGCGACGGACGCATCTATCCCTTGGACGTGGTCAAGGCGCACTTTGATCTGCACGCGCGCTACTTCCCCGACACATACGTGCTGTGCAACGACGACCACATCGCGTCGCGCTGGTGCCGTGGGCAAGCCGAGGTGCAGGAAATGCTGGACTACGCCCGCGCACGCGGATTTGGCGTGCAGGACGACTCCATTTGCTGCGACTACTACTATCAAATGAACGATTACGACACCATGCGCGCGCCCTGGGCGTTTGAACGCCTTGCCGGCAACGCGCCCAACGCCATTGAAATGGCGCACTACACCTACATCAAGCCGCAGTATGAGTCTTATTTTCGCGATGGTTTAACCGCTATGGAAGCCTTTAAGAATGCGCACGCCACCTTTGCAGGCTTCCACGGCTATCCGCGCAAGTGGCTGGAAAACGAATACTACCTGACCGAATACTGCGCAAACCGCCTTGGTTACTGGTACTTTATCACGGGGGCATGCATTCCCGAGCTGACGAATACCGCCTACAATCGCATTGAGCTGGACGTGGAAAACCGCGGCTGGGCGCGCGCTTATTTTAAGTACGACCTGCGCCTTTGCCTGCGCGGTGAGCACGGCAGCTATGAGATCGACCTGGCAGCCGACAACCGCACCTGGCAGCCCGATACCCCCCTCACGCTTTCCTTGCGCGTGGACGCGCGCGGCGTGCCCGAGGGCGATTACGACGTTTGCGTAGGACTTTTTGAAAAGGGTAATCCCATCAAGCTTGGCATCAAGCAGGAATATCTGAAGGACGGCTACTACACCCTTGCGCGCACGCACGTGCGCGGCGTTTGAAAGGAGGCATTGCTATGACAGATAAGCTTTACCCCAATCTTTGCCCCGCACCCGCAGAGGACGGTCCGCAGACCATGTGCGGCATGCTGGATAATCCCCTTTCGCGCCCCGATTTCATTGATCTACGTGGCATGGTGGACGACAAAACGGTGCTCAAGAACCCCCACAAGGGCTGGTTTTGGCACTACATTGACAACGGCTACGGTCGCGATAACTACCGCCATCCGCAGCACGCAGACCCGGCGGACGATCTTTCCGACTTTCCCGGACTCAACCACCTCTATCTGCGCTTTGACTGGGGTGACATTGAAAAAGAGGAGGGCGTGTACGACTTCTCTTACCTGGACGAGATCATGAACCTTTGGGGTCCTCGCGGCTACACCTTCTCCCTGCGCATCTGCTCCTACGAGGGTGAGGCGCGCATGAATTACGCTACGCCTGCCTACGTGTACGAAAAGGGCGCGCGCGGCTACCGTATGCCCTCCGGTACAATCCAGCCCGAATACGGCGATCCCATCTTCCTTTCCTGCCTTGAAAAATTTCTCGCAGTCATGGGGGAAAAATTCAACGGCGACCCGAGAATTGAGTGCATTGACGTGGGCACTATGGGCACGTGGGGCGAGGGGCACACGGCTGCAGACGCCACGGGTGTGATCATCCCGCCCGAGGTGGTTAAAAAGCACTTTGATCTGCACGCAAAATACTTCCCCGACACGCCCGTGCTGTGCAACGACGACCACGTCTGCTGCCGCATTGCGCACGGGCAGGACGAGGTGCAAGAGGTACTGGACTACGCAAGTGAGCGTTGCTTTGGCATTCAGGACGACTCGGTTTGCTGCAACTACTACACGCAGGTCAACGATTACGACACGCTGCGCGCGCCTTGGGCATTTGACCGTCTTGCGCCCGACGCACCTGCCTGCATTGAAATGGAGCACTACGGCTACGTGCACGCACACAACGACCACTTCCGCGACGGGTTGACCGCCTTAGAGGCATTTAAGCGCACGCACGCCACCTTTGCGGGCTTCCACGGTTATCCCCGCACTTGGCTGAAAAATGAATACTACCTGACCGAATACTGCGCAAACAGACTTGGATACTGGTATTTCGTCACGGGCGCAACCGTGCCTGCCTTGCACCGCTCGGCGCACAATATTGTCACGCTGGACGTGCAAAATCGCGGTTGGGCACGTGCATATCGCAAATACGATCTCAAGATAAGACTGCGTGGCGCGGACGGCAGCGAATACGTGCTTGACACCGATACCGACAACCGCACCTGGCTTTCGGGACAGAAGCAAACGCTCACCCTGCGCCCCGACCTGCGAAACGTTCCCGCAGGCAAGTACGAACTGGCAATCGGCATGTTCGAGGGAGATAAGACCGTCAAGCTGGCTCTGAAGCAAGAGATTTACGACGGAAAGTTCTATACCATAGCAAAGGATATTACCGTATTTTAATTTCCGTAGGGGCGGATTTTGTATCCGCCCCTGAAAAATTTTCCCAATCCTTACACTTTTCCAAAAATTTGTTGACTGATATAGGTGAAGGGCCCTTCACACAAAAAACTTGAAAAGGAGGTGTGTTATGAAGCAAACGGCAAACGACCAAGCGATCATTGACCTGTACTGGCAGCGCGATGAACGCGCGATCAAGGAAACCGACCGTGCCTACCGCGCACGTCTGCTCTCCTTGGCAAAAAATCTCTTGCACGACGCGCAGGATGCCGAGGAAGTCTTAAACGATACCTACGTGCGCGTTTGGAACTCCATCCCCCCCGCACGCCCCGATAGCCTGAAAGCCTACGTGCTCTCGATCATGCGCAAGACCGCCATCAACCGCTTTAAGGCAAGCAGACGGCAAAAGCGCGTGCCTGCAGAGATGATCTCGTCCCTTTCCGACCTTGGCGATATGCTCTCGGACGGTGACAGCTTTCATTCCGAGCAAGAAGCGCGTGCGCTTGGCGACATTCTGACGCAGTTTACAAACACGCTCTCTGACCGCCGTGCCTTCATCTTTATGAGCAGATACTACCTCTGCCGCCCCATTGACGACATTGCAACGCGCCTGGGGTGCAGTAAGTCCACGGTCAACAAAGAAATCGCCGCCATCAAGCAGGATCTGCGGCAGCTTTTGGAAAGCGAGGGTTACAAAGTATGAAAAAAGACTTATTCACAGACGGCGTGTCCCACATCGACGTGGATGCGGTGGAGCGTCTGTTACAAATTGAGCAAAAGATGCAGGAAAAGAAAAAGCGGCAGAGATACGCGCGGCTGCTTCTCATCCCTGCCGCTGCGCTGATTGCTCTTATGGTGTGCATGACGGCAGTCATCATTCCCTTTATCCCCAAGACGCTGGACGTTGCGTACGAGCCCATCAAGGGCAAGCCCGAAAACGTTTGGGTATACTACGTCAACGACAAGGGCACGCAAAAGCGCGAGCGCGTCAATCTGCCGGGCGGCACGCAAAACGTCTTTGCTGCGTGGAAGCACCTCAACGTGGTGGGCGACGAGGTCGAGATTCTGAACTATTCCGTAGAAACCGACACCACGCAGCCCACGGTTGAGCCGAACACGCTGTGGGAGTTCGTGCAGCAGCAGCTTGCCCTTAGCGCGCAAAAGTCCGTGACCGTCACGCTCTCACCCCAGATCACGTCTTATGAAAACTACGATGCGCTGATCGACTCGCTCATCGAAACCATTGCCAAGTACGCGGGGGTTGCCCCCGAGCAGGTCAGAATTCTGATCGACGGTAAGCAGATCGGTGCTGTGATCGGCGGTTTGCAATTCTACCACAGCCTACACAATACGCCCATGATCGTAGGCGTAGGATCACGGCTGGAGATCACGGTGGGCATGACCAACGTTTCGGATCAAAACATCGAATTTACCGGCTCGTGGAGTGCCTTTGCGCCGAGTGCCATTCTGACCATGGACAACACGGCAGTGATTGCGCATGAGGATTTCCCCATGACCGAGGAATATCAGAAATACGTGCTTGCCCCCGGCGAGAGCCGCGAAATCACCTACATCTTCCCCATTCCCGAGAATGCAACCACGGGCTTGTATGACCTGTTTGTTTCCTATGGACAAAAATCCATAAAATTTGCAGGTGCGGTACATGTGGTTTTCAGCACACCCGCCGATTCCGCCACCGACTTCCAAGAATTTTTGGTCAAGTACGGCTTCTATACCACCGACCCCACGCTGTTCCGCTCAGCCGTGGAGAAGCTCTCCTTTAGCGGCATGAATCTCTTTGATATCATGACACGGGCACAAATCGATTACGCAGAGGGCTATAGCGGTGAGGAATATGGCTCCCAGTGGTTTTCTTACGGATATATGACTCTGCCAAACGGCAACAGCAACAATTATTTCGGCAACAGCAACAATTATTTTGTTGCCAAGAAGATTCCGGATGACATGCGTTTGCCGTGCGGAATCACCTTTGCCGACACGCTCTACAATTCGCTTTGCAAAATGGGGCTTACCGACCATGAAGCCGAAGAGATCATCGCTTGCTTAGAAACCGGTAACGAACAGCGAATATACCTCGGAAATCGCGATCTCTGCGTCACGCGCGACGAAAGCGGTAACTACGTCATTCGCTACACCCCCTTATCGTTCATGTCATCACCGCATCCCGTATGTACGCTTGACATCATTTATTCCCGCGCAGAAATGATCGCCCAAGTCTTCTTAGTCAAGGCAGGCGTTAGCGACTTCTCCACCGATGCCTTCACCGCACCCATCACGGTTGCGCCGCTCGCATATGCAAGCCCCGACAGAGAGCTGAACGAGTCTGACGCGCAAATACTGATTGACATATTCATGGGCTGCATCGGCACGTGGAAAACCGGTGAGTTGGACGCGGAATACGACTACCGCATCATAAGCAAAGGAATGGTATACAGATACAGCACACGCACGGGCGTTCTTGCTGACAGCGGCGGATATATGGCTCTTTCCAACGCACACCGCCAAATTGTCAACGAGATCGTCACCAAGGGCAACTATCAGCCCAATTTCCAAAATATTGCGTTCATAGAAGTGCCCGACGGCAGCTCACGTGATTACAATCTCCCCACGCTTGTTGCGCAAAGAAGCCTGTATGCGCTCAACAACGCAGAATGGCAGGACGGAAGCATTGATAGCGTTGGCATACTTCTCTTTGATTGCGATGGCACGATGGTGGAATACACCAGCGGCACGTTCTTCACTGCGGGGCATTATTGCCGTGTGGACAGCTACACCGAGGATTGCACCGATGCTCTGGAGGCTGCGGTCATAGGAATGCGCTCGGGTGAATACGACGCCATCCTCTATTATGCAGGCACGTATTACGGTCACAGCGCTGCTGTGGACGAGAAGCTGAATGGCACAATGGGCTTTTCCATGAATATAGCCCCCCGTCAGCTTGAAAATATTTTGTTTGCCTATAACGACAAGCAGGCAGTAGATGCGTTGGGCGACATTGTGGATTGCAAAAACGCCGTGGACAAGGGCGTTCTGCTCACGAACAACAGCGCGTATTTTGAGCGCATCACCGAGATCAAGCCCGATTTGAGCAAGGGCGAGGTCAGGCTGATCGAAGTCGGTATGGGGCTTCCGCCTACTTGTGAATTAACACCGGATGACGCACAAGCACTGCGCAAGATTTTCCAAAGAGCGGAATTTACGTATTGCTTTGGCGATAACGACGCCATATACGAAACGACCCTTGAGATCAACGGCTACACCATCGCCTACCGATCCTCTTCAAGGAATGCCATAATCGGAGACCTGATAGCTACCCTTTCCGAAGCGGATGCCCAAACGATTTCCTATATCCTTGGCGGATATATCAACGTGGAATAATGCTCCCCCCTACGTGTCATCCTGATGCGCAGGAAATTCACCGCATTGCGGTGAATTGACGAAGTCGAACTTTTGCGGCATGGAGTATCCGTCGCGCAAGCAGGATACGGAATAGAGCAAAAGCGCGAATGCTCGCCAAGGCGAGCGAGCGGGATCTGCGATGATTTTCCTCAATGTCTGCTCAGCCTTTGTTACATTTTCGCAGTGATCCCAACCCGATTGCATTCCAATGTTACTTTGTGTGAGCAAGCGTGTCATAAACCGCTTCGAGATCCCGCTGCGCGCTCAAATCGCGCTTGCGCTTTTGCTTGCTGCGGTGCGCCCTTGGCGCATCCTCAACCCGCAAAAGTTCGACTGCGAAAATATCCCACCGGGATATTTTCTTCGCTCAGGATGACACATTGTGGGATGCGGGTCTTGCTCTCATTACAATAAAAAACAGAAAAACCGCTCCGTAGGGGCGATTCAAGAATCGCCCGTTACAATAAAATATAGAAAAACCGCTCCTTCGAGCGGTTTTTCTACTATGCGGGCGGATATGGAATCCGCCCCTACGGTTAGTCATCAACACCCAAATGCTCCAGCGCGCTCTTCTTTTCAATGATCTTGGAGTCGCCGTGCTTGACAAAGAACATGGTGACAAACGAGAAGACCACGAAAATGCAGCCGAACAGGAAGAACAC
>JAFNZX010000029.1 GCA_017382615.1 Clostridia bacterium
GGGTTGCCCGCAACGGTCATGCGTAAGATCGGTTCGTCATGGGCAAGCTCGGCAATCATGTCACGTACGCGGCAGAGCAGCGCGTCTTGCATGCCCGTCAGCGTTTCGGGACGTTGCACGGTGGATTGTATGCGGCTGATGACGTCCGCGCCAAACGAGGCTTGTGGGTTGAGCGCGGAGGTCGTGGCAAGCACCTTGCCGCCTTTAAGATCAACCAGGGCGGCAGCCAAGGTGGTCGTGCCTACGTCCAGCGCAATGCCCAAGCCGCTTTGCGCGGTTACGGTCTTCGCGACTGTATCAAATGCGGTCAGCCCTTCGCCCTTTTGCTCGGGCAGGACGATGACAGCACCGCTGCAGCCCCAGGTGCGGCAGGCAAGCACGCAGCCGTCCTTGTCGGGCTGTGCCAAGCGGGTACATTCGGGATTTTCGTATAAGTAGCCGCCCGCAAGCTGCACGCGGCACTTGCCGCAAGTGCCCCTGCCGCCGCAATCGGCGTGCACAAGGTAGCCTGCGCGGGCAAGGTATTCTGCTAAATTCTGTCCGACGGCGGAAGAGCCCAGTCGGATTCTCGTGGGTTTACTCATAGCTTGATCTCTTTGATTTTTTCGGCGTAGTATTGCACCAGCTCAAACTTGGTGCCGGGCATGAGTCTGTGGTCGGGGCAGGGGATAAAGCCACCAAGCGCGCTCAGGCGTGTCAGACGCTCCAGCTCGCGGTCAACCGCTGCCTTGTCAAGGCGCAAAACGGTCTTATCCATCCCGCCCACGCCCAGCATGCCCTTGCCGTATTTTTGGCGCGCAGCCTCAAATTGGTCGCCCCACGTACCGATCTCAATGGGGAACATGACGTTAACACCGTTTTCAAACCACGTGGGCAGCAGCTTGTCGGTCACGCCGTCGCAGTCAAGGGAAATGATGTCAATGCCGTAAGCGTGGCAAAGGTCGTTTCTTTTTTTGTAGTGCTTGGCGCACAGCTCGTCGAAAATCACTGGTGAGAGCAGAGGGCCGGAGTTAAAGCAAATATCCTCCCAGTAGTGCGCAAAGTCAAATTTCGCACCGGTTTTGAGAATCTCCTCGACGCACTTGTACTGCATATCCGCATATGCGTCCACCACGTCGGCAAACAAGTCCTCGTCCTCGTCGTAAAGCAGATAGCTCATGCCCACGACAGAAACCATGGAGCGAATGTCGCCCAGCACCGAGCCCAGGTGCAGACCGATGGGCACGTCGGGATCGCGGGTTTCGTTGAAGTGCTTGAAATATTCGTAGTTGACGCGCGAGGGATCAAACTGCATTTTGGGGCGGTAAAGCGTCTGGAACGCCGCTCTGTCCTTGAGCAGGTAATCGTCCTCTGAGGGAATGGAGGTCACACCGGGGCGAATACGCTCGATCATACCCGAGGGGCTTTGCACGCGCTGCGTGCCGTCGGGCAGAACCTCGAGCACCTTATGCTCAAAGGTGGGGAGAAGATTGTTGTACGCGCCTGCCGTGCGATACCAGTTGAAGTCCCAGCCGATCAGGCGGTCAAGCGCAGCGTCCGCTTCGCCGCCGTCATACCAGGAGTCGGCAAGCGATTGGGGGATCTTACCCTCTGCAGCCCATTCCTGCAAAAGCTCGGGCCAGTAGCCAAAGTGCACCGCAGGCATGCGGTCTACGGGCTTGAAGTGTAAAATATTCATGGCGCGTTCGCGGTTAGTCATGCCTTGCTCCTTTCTGCCGTGTCAAATACGGGGCAGGGGGTGATATTGCTGCCTTGGTGTGTGATCTTGGCGGCGTATTCGTGTAATAAAGCCACGTAGGCTTTGTAATTTTCCATAGAAACGTCGGGTGGTGTTTGGTGATCAACCGAGGCGATGACCTTACCGCGCTGCATGCTGGGGAGAATGCGCTCAAATTCCGCACGCATGGCTGACTCTCCGTGCTTCATGCACATCTTGTCAAAGTGACCGAGGAAAGACATCTGCGGCTGCTTGTCAAGATAGGTGGAAACGTCCACGCCTGCCTGCCTTTCCAGGGGGAACATGCCGTCCGCGCCAACAGAGGCGTACCAATCCACCGCCATGGTGATATCTCCATCTGAATCGATGAATACGGGAATGCCGTGCTTGTGGATGACGGGAATGACCTTGCGGTAAAAGGGGGCTAAAAATTCGTCAAAGCACTCTTTGCTGATCATGGGGCCGGAATTGTAGCTCATATCCTCGGCAAAGCTCATAAAATCAAAGTGGAAGCGCGAGAACACGTAGTCGAACAGCTCTACCAGCCAGTCCGCGTACGCCTGGCACATTTCTTTATAAAGCTCGGGATAGTCGTAAAAGCTGTAAAGGTGGTTTTCAATGCCGAACAGCACGCGCGGGTACCAGAAAAAGCCCTCGACGGTAAAGAAATGCAGCGTGTCGCCGCGCTCGTGCGTGCGCTGCAGCCAATCGAAATGCGACTGGGGGATCACGGTGCGCACGTCGGGGAACAGGGTGGGTTTGATGCGTGCCCAGTCCTCCTCGTCCTCCATGCAGCCCACACCCGAGCCGGGAATGACTACAGGGCTTGCGGGGGTAAAGTAGGAAACGCCCGTCTGCAAGCATTTGTCAAGTCCAAAATAATCTTGTATTGCCTCCACGCCCGCGCAATCCGCGGGCAACCCCTCGCCATACCAGCGTCCCAGTGTCAGATGCCACCAGGGTGCCCATTCGATTGCGGGCATGCGGTCAACGCACTGCCCTGAAAGATAACGCGCAAAGCGTTCGGATGCTGTCAGCTTCATATCTGCTCCTTTGCTGCCGCGAAAAAGGCGTCAATGTTCTCCCATTTTGCCGCGGGCGGAATGTCACATCCCGAGGAAAGCACAAAGTTTTGGTAGGATTCGCACGCGCGGCGCAGATCAAGCACTGCTGTGCGCATACTGTCCGGTGTGCCGTGCAAAAATTGGGCTACGGGGGAAACGTTTCCGCAAACGGGTCTGTCGGGGGGCATTTTTTCAAGCATTGTCACAAGCTCCACTGCGTCGCCAAAGTGGTAAGCAGCCGCACCGTTGGCGTACAGAGAGTCGGTCATATGTGCAATATTGGGGCCGCAATTGTGGTAGATAACGATAAAGGAGTCATCCTGCACCGCGTCAATGATCGCCTTGACGTAAGGTGCGGAAAACTCTTGCTCCTGTGCGGGGGAGAGCAGCCCTGCCAAGGGCTCAGCCATGACGATGCCGTCAATCCCCGCCTCCTTGTATGCTTGCGCGTAAGAGATCAGAAAAGGCGTGACCTTATCCAGCACGGCGGTGATGAAATCGGGGTCTGCAATGCAAGCCATGAGTGCTTCGGTGACGTCCATGAGTCTGCCCGCAAGCGAAAAAGGACCGATAATGCCTGCCAGCACGGGGCGGTCTTGGATCTGCGCCTTGGCATCGGCTGCCGCCTTGACGTACATTGCGGTGCGCCCTGCACCCACAGGGGGAATCTCCAGGGCGTTTGCCTCGTCCTCGTCGGACACAAGAATATCGGTTACGGTGGGCACCTCGTGGCGGGAGGCAATGATTTTGCAGCCAAACGCCTCGGCTTCCACGGAAAGATCCATCATGCAAACGGCTGCGGCAGCAGGCATGCGCTGTGCTGCTGCCAAAATCCCCTCGGTCTGCTTTGCTGCATCGTGCGTAATTTCGTAAACGTCAGCACCTGTCAGTTGACCCGAGGGGAAGGATAATAGAGGAAGCGGGCGGCGGCTTTGCGCAAGCTCTTCCGCCCATGCTTTCATGTTGTATCTCATATAGATTTAAGCGCGCATTTCGCGAATGAGTCTGACTGCCTCGCGTGCAGCGGATGCTGCGTCCAGCGTGTAGCAGTCTGCACCGATCTCGTCGGCAAAGGCTTGGGTGACGGGTGCGCCGCCAACCATCACGCGCACCTGATCGCGCAAGCCCGCTTCCTTCAGCGCGTCAATGACGTCCTTTTGTCCGTGCATGGTGGTGGTCAGCAGAGCGGAAAGGCAGACTAACTGCACGTCGTTGTTTTTCACGGTATCCACAATGACCTGCGCGTCCACGTCCACGCCAAGGTCAATGCATGCAATGCCCTGACCCTCGATCATCATCTTGACGAGGTTCTTTCCGATATCGTGCATGTCGCCCTTGACCGTGCAAATGACAGCCGTTCCGAGCGGCTCAACGCCTGCGCCTGCCAGAGCGGGCTTTAAGATCTTGAGCCCTGCATTCATAGCGCGTGCGGCAACCAATACCTCGGGCACGAACACCTGGTTTTCACGGAACTTGTCGCCAATGACGTTCATGCCGACGACGAGCGCGTCGTTGAGAATGATCTCGGGCGCTACGCCCTCTGCCAGTGCCTGTTCGACCAAGGCAGCAACGTCCTTTGCTTTGCCGCGCTGCAGCTTTTCGGAAATTTCGTTTAAAAGAATAGTGCTCATGATCATCTTCTCCTTGTTTACGCCTGCTCTTTAGGCTTTCTGAAAATAAAAATAAATACGATGACTGCCATGCACGCAAGAATGCACAGAGGGGGAATGAGGCCGCGAATGCCGCTTTCCTCTTCGGGCTCGGTGGTTTGTTCTTCAACGGGCTTGGTCGTGGTTGCCGTTGTCGTTGCAGGTTTGGTTACCTGTGGTGTAGTCTGTACGGGGATGGGCTTGGTGGAGAATTGGTAAATGGCGTTGGATATCCACTGTCCGGTGGTAAAATCGCGTCCGCGAATCAGTATGCCGTCCTCGTAAACGGTCACGTAATAGCCTTGGCTGCCTGCCACCTCGTAGCCTGCACCGTTCTGGTCATCCCACAGATGCGCAACGCCTGCTGTGTTGAAGACAGCTGAGCCGCCGGAAAGGTAAGTGAAGGTGCGGTCTGCTTGCAGCGCGTATTGCGTGTGTCCCGTAAACAGAAAAACGTTTTCATGGGGCTTGAAAACCTCTTTGAGCTCTGCGTGGTTTTGGACGTTACCGTAGCCCTGTGCGCTCAGGCTGCCCGATACCGTGTTGGGTAAGGGCTCGTGCATGAATACCAGCACGGGCTCATAGGCGTCCGCGCGGGTAAGCACGCCCGAAAGCCAGTCGAGCTGCTCCTTGGAATAGACTGCGTTGCCGTTCTCGTAAGAGTCAGCACCGATAAAAACCATGGTTGCGCCGCCCAGCTGATAGGAATAATAGGGCGTATCCACCTTTGTGCCAAAGGGATGCCCGGCATACTTCAAAAACAGCTGCAGGTTATCTGCGTGCTTGGCAGGGTCGTAGGCGTACGTGCCCTTGGTCAGATAGCAGCGGTCGCCCGCACCCAGATACATGGGGGGCACGCCTTGCGCTTTTTCGTAAAGCTGCTTGAGTGCCAGGTAGTATTCCTCTTCGGCTGCCTCCACGGCATCACCCACCACAATCATGCCTGCAGCGCCCGGCGCGTTCTTTTTTACGTCACTGAGCATGGCGCTAAAGTGCTTTTCGGCGGTCTTTCCGCTGCCGATGTGCAGATCCGCCACCACAATCAGCTCGCAAAGCAGCTTGCCCATCTGCATAGGGGTATAGCCCTCTATTGCAATCTTGTAGGGGGAAGTGCACGCAACGCCCTGCTCGCTGTAGGTATAGAGCAGCATGCAGGCGGCGTCGGCGGGAATCTTGGGAGCTTCAACGGTATTGACCGAGTTGTTGCTGCCGGTGATGACGCCCTCGATCAATGGGGTGTGATTTTTTAAAAGTGTGCCGCTTGCATCGCCCCAGTAAAGGGCAAAGGTTGTCGCGTTGCTTTGCTCCGGCACTTCGAAGAATAGCGTGCCCGAGGCGTAGCCGTCATGCAGATTGATGAACTGAAAGCTCGCCTTCACGGGGGAAGTCGCGGGTTGCGGTGTTGCCCCCGTATCTGCGGCAGTGCTCTGCTCTGCGGTGCTCTGCTCTGCAGAGATTTGCTCTGCGGTGCTCTGCTCTGCGGAGGTTTGCTCACTCGCAGCGCTTATGATGGTATTGCACGTGCCAAGTAGCAGGCAAATGCATAAAAGTAAGGTAAGTGCTCTTTTCATGTAAAAAATCCTCGCGGTTTAATATCTTTGCCAATGGTAAACGCCCTTTTCGTCCTTCTTGTCAATATCGCGGAAGACGAAGTAGATGGGCTTGGGGGAATCAGGTACGCTGCTTTCGGGTCTGCGGCGCCAGAGTCCGAGATTTAAGCCAAACTCAAATTTGTTGTCCTGATGCGCGTGCAGGATAAAGGAATCGATCTCGGGGATCTCCATGCACTTGCGGTAGGCCTTGCCGTACGCCATTGCCTGCAGCACCTCGCTGGTGGCGGTGTTATGCGAGTTGAAGCCCTGCTCGGAGAGAATGATGCGGCGGCGCTGTCCACGGAAGAGCACGTCCTCGCGGTAAAGGAAGCGTGCCAGCACCTCTAAGTTCTTGAAGGTGATGCGGTGGGTGTTGTCGTCGTCGGTTGCAGTTGCATCGTTCCAGAAATCGGGGAAGCAGAGATTTTCGGGGTAGGGGTGATGTGCCACGTTCCAGCCGATCTGACCTTCCTCGTTGCCAAGGCGTACCAATTCCTCCAGCACGAATTTCGAGCCGTAGAAGCGACCGGGGTTGGCATCAAAGTTTGCACCCGTCCAGAAGTGGTCAAGAGAGATATAGGTGCGTGCAGCAGCCCAGACGGAGGTGGACACCTGCCAGCAAAGGCGCAGGGAAACGGTGTAGTCGTAAACGTACTGCTCCATGGACGCCTCGCCCATATTGCACCATTCAAAGCCCGAGTTGACCTCGTTGCCCACGATGTGACCTACAGCGCGTCCGTAGGGTGCACCGGGCAGGGTATAGCGGTCGGTCAGAAACGCAACCCACGCCATGTAGTAGCGCACGGCACGCGCGTCCTTCATGTTGAACGCAGAAATGCGTCCGCCCTCGCAAAAGCCGGGGTGCTTGATGATCTCCCAAAGGTCGTCGGGGGTGCTGACACCGCCCCAATTCTGCGAGTTGAGCAGGATGTAGGTAATGATCACGCCTGCGTCGGTCAGCTCGCGCACGCGCGCGTCGTTCTGCTCCACCACGCGGCGGCGGAAATAAAAGGTTTCGCCGTCAAATTCATAAGGGATGGTGTCGCCCTCAACGGGGGATACCCACAAGAAAGAGCCTAAGTTGACGTTGAGAGCGGCATGCTTGACGCCGAGGTTGATGGCGTCGTGCACCATGGTGACCTGCAAGCCCTTTTTGCTCTCGGTCACGGGGTAGGGCTCATTTCGTAGGGCGTTACCCATATCCTCGACGTATTTCGCGCCCTCGATCTCCTTGCCCTCTGCGCTGCAGAGGTAGTAAAGAAATCTGCCATCGCAGCCGCCCAAGTCAAGGGGCAGGGTAAAGGAGCCGTTTTGCGCCGTGGCGTCGGCTTCAAAGATAGGCGTATCGGTACAGAACGCGCTGCGGTATGCGCGCACGTGCACGTCGCCCGAAAAGTCCAAGTCAAAGCGAAGTTGTCCGTTGTCGGTCACAATGCGTAAAATTTTCATGTGCAGCCTCCCGATGTTTATGGATTATCTCCATTATATCAAATAACTGCGCCAAAGGCAATAGGCATATGGAAATTTCCAATGATTTGTTTACAAAAAGTGCCCTGCGGCAATTTGCCGCAGGGCTTGGCTTTTATGATTCGATTTTACTCGGTTTGGGTTTGGTCATTAACGTCGTAGAATTGCAACGTGCCGTTTTCGTATGCCTCAAGGTCGGCTTGAACCAACACCACAATGCCGTTTGGTAAGATATAGCTGCCGTTTGCTGTTCGCATATTTGTGATGCCATACGCTATATTCGCGTTGTCTTTGGTTAAATCCAACCTTGCTCTACAGCCGAGACAGTTTGCATATCTGCCGTCTACAATAGTATCGTACCGAACGCTATGTGCCTCAATCAAAGAAGTTCCACACGAGCACGTTTTTTTGTGCGACCTGTTGTTTAAATACAAATATCTGTTTGCCTTATGAGTTTCCGTAAACGTATATTCTAAACCATCAACATTGTTTTCACATTGATGATACAAATTATTAAGCGGCGTCACGGAATAATCTTGTTCAACAATATCCTCAAAAGGGGCAACATATCTACAATATTTGCACTTATAATAATCCCGATCACCGTAACTTGCTACTGCAATCATATTACCGCTTGACAAAGCA
>JAFNZX010000255.1 GCA_017382615.1 Clostridia bacterium
CATCTGCTGCAGACCTTTTGGCGGCAGGGCTATGCCACGGAGATCTGCCGCGCACTGATGGATTACAGCTTCGCGCATCTTCAGGTGCATCGGGTCAACGCGCTCTGCAACCCCGAAAACCTCGGCTCCCGCCGCATGCTCGAAGCCTGCGGTCTGCGGCTCGAGGCGCATTTTCGCCAAAAGTGCCGCTATGTCAAGCACGGCGAGCCCTTCTGGCAGGACTCTGGTGGACGCCTCGATTTCCATCAGGCTTTCGTACTCCTCGGGCGTTGTGAATCTGCGCCTCAAGTCGTTGTTCAGCGACCAGGGCTTGCCAAGGACATCTCCGCATATCTTTACTCTTGGCCACGCAGAATCGTCGAAGCCCGGACGCTCCCATCCGACTTTTGGCTCCTTCACCGTGCCCCTGACCGCGGGACCGCTATGTATGTAGCACCTAGTACCGCTGGCGTCCTCGCATGAAACCATATAGATGGCGGCAGAAGCGTAGAAGTCGTTGACAAGGCAGATGGCTATCGTGTTTGTGCCCGCGTGGAGATGACTCGCCACATCCCCCGCACGCTCTACCTGAGTACCGTTCACATACACCGTTCCGTCGTCGTCAAGATAGAAGTCAAACTTCGCCTTCGCCGGCTTTACAGGCAGGATGAAGGTATGCCTGTAGTAGGATACAATGCCGTTTGTAACCGATCCGTCAGCCGCCCACACAAGCTTCGACTTGCTGACGGTGCCCTCCGGAATCTCCAACACCCCTGGCGCAAAAGCGTATCCAAACACACGCGGCATAGCCAGCGTGGCTAGAAGCATCAAAACTAACCTTGTCGCTCTCATTTCAATCCTGTCTCTCGCCAATCCAGGGAAAAATTGGGCGGTATTTTACCATTTGGCCGTTTGTAACGCAAGTATACCAAGGTATACGTTCCCAACAGGAAAGAGAGCTCTTTCTAGTCGAGAATCACTGCGCCTGGCGCGGAGTAGATCGGAGAACCATGAATCCCCTATCTGCGTTACCGCTATTTCCGCAGCCCCATCCGCCCATCTTTTTTGTTTTTCCGCAAGGGACCCGCAAACGAGCAAAGCAAGCCCCTTTTCACGCGATTTTCGCTTTGCTTTTTTCACTTTTCTATCACTTTTTTTGCTTTGTGTGTTGACAATTCAATCAAAATCGGGTACAATAATTATATATGCCGTTTTTTGCCCTCTTTGACGGTGCGGATCTCGGCGGAATTTGGAGGATACGACGTGATATTCAGCATGACAGCCTTCGGTCGCGACAAAAGGACCGTTTCGGGCAAGGATATTACCGTGGAGCTGCGCTCGGTTAACAACCGCTTTTTCGATTGCTCGGTACGCATGCCCCGCGCCTATTCGTACTTAGAGGAAAAGATTAAGCCCTACCTGCAAAGCCGCGGCATTTCGCGCGGCAAGGTGGACGTCAGTATTTCCATTGACGTGCTGGACACGCAGGGCGTTTCCATCGTTTTTGACGAGGGGTACGCCAAGGGATATCTCGACGCGCTGTACGCCTTGCGCGATACCTTTCATCTGCAGGATGACATCAGCGTCATGACTGTTGCCCGCAATCCCGAGATCTTCAAGGTCAAAAAGCCCGAGGACGACGTGGAGCAGGATTGGCAGGATCTTTTGGTCGTGCTGTCTGCCGCGACGGACCGCTTTCTGGAGGCACGCCGCGCCGAGGGTGCGCGCATTGAAGCTGACCTGCGCGCCAAGATGCAAAACATCATGACCCGCGTGGATGCCATTGAGCAGCTTTCCGCAGACGATATCGTGACCTACCGCGATCGCCTGGAGCAAAAGATCCGCGCAGTGCTTGCCGACGCCGTGATCACGGTGGACGAAAATCGCCTTTTGACCGAATGCGCCATTTACGCAGACAAGGTTGCCATTGACGAGGAGCTGGTTCGCCTGCGCTCCCACTTCATAGCGTTTGAGCAGTACCTCTGCTCCGATCAGCCCGTTGGCAGAAGCATTGATTTCCTTTTGCAGGAGATCAACCGCGAGATCAACACCACGGGCTCCAAATGCACCAACGCCGCGATCGCAAAGCTTGTTGTTGAGGTTAAGACCGAGCTGGAAAAGATTCGCGAGCAGATCCAGAACATTGAGTAAATTGCGTGAAGGTTCACTCTGTTTTACTGTTTTGTCTGCCGTTCACGCATAAACCTCACCTGAAAATGGGTCCCAACCCATTTTCGGAGCGAAGCTCCACGGTGAAGTTTCAACACTAATCGAGCCGCCGCAGGCGGCATGGAGGAACACCATGAACTTTATCAACGTAGGCTACGGAAATATGGTGGCGGTGGAACGCATCGTCACGCTGGCAAGCCCCGACTCCGCTCCCATCAAGCGTCTGATCCAGGACGCCAAGGACGCAGGACGCGTCATTGACGTGACCTGCGGCAGAAAGACCCGCGCAGTCATTATCACCGACTCCGACCACGTCGTGCTCTCCGCCCTGCAGGCAGAGACCATTGCAAACCGCCTGACCAATGATCAGGACTTTGACGACGAGCCCGAAGAGGAAGAATAACGCTCTCCAACCCACGCACCCCGTAGGGGCGACTCAAGAATCGCCCGCATACAAACCAATTCATCCGTTTTACCCCGTAGGGGCGACCTGTGGTCGCCCGCGGCACATAAAGAATAAACAATATCAAAATACATCGAATTTTCTGAAAGGAAGTAACTATGCTTTATCCTACCATTAACGATTTGACCAAGAATGAATTCAACCGCTACGAGCTTGCTATCGCAACCGCTAAGTGCGCACGCATCATTACCGGTGAGTACGTCAAGCAGCGCGAGACGGCTGAGGCTTCCATGACCGGCAACAAGGAGACCGACAAGCCCCTGAACACTATGATCGATAAGGAAGTCAGAGATGAAAAGGCGGTTAAGATCGCCATCGGCCGTATTCACAAGGGCGAGTACAGAATCGTCAGAGATCTGCCCGCAGAGGAGCTGGAGTAATCCATACCCCAAAAAGGAGAAATTCTTGTGACGGGTAAACAAGGCACGACGCAATACGCGGGTGTCCATATCTTAGACAACCCCTATTGCATCGACGCCTCCTACGACTACTATATCCCCCAAGACCTGCGCGCCGCGGTGACCCCCGGCGTGTTTGTCACTGTGCCGTTCGGACACGGAAACCGCAAACAGATCGGCTTGGTCGCCACCGTTCATAACGAGGCAAGTGCCAAGCGCATCAAGAGTATCGCGGGTCTGTGCTCCGAGCGGATTTGCTTATCGGGAGAAATGCTTTCCTTGTGCCTGTGGCTGCATGAGCAAACGCTTTGCACGGTGGGCGAGGCGGTGCGCTGCGTGCTGCCTGCCGCCTCCATGTCTCATATGGTGGATTATTATTCCCCCGCTCCCGATGCACATGCCCAAAATATTGACAAAAAAACAGACACCGCTCACCTTTTGGTCTTTCACTATATTGCCGCACGGCAAAACGCCAGCATCAACACCCTGCGTGCCCGATTCGGCGCGGGCGTGACCGAAATGGTCAACGAGCTGGTTGACAAGGGACTTGTGGTCAAGCAAGCCGAGGAAAGACAGGGCACGGCAGGCGTTTTTTCCACGCTGTACTCGCTTGCCATTTCCATCGAGGATGCGCGCCGTATACTCGACGGTGACAAGACTGCCTCCGTGCGCCTGACCTCACAAAAGCAAAAGGCGATCCTTGCCCGTGCCATGGAGCAAAACGCTCCCGCTGACAAGGACGCGCTTTGCAGGGGCACCGACGCAGGCGCAGCACAGCTCAAGGCACTTGTGGAAAAAGGCTTGCTCACTGCCGAAAAAAAGCAAATTTACCGCAACCCCTACGCAGTTCCCGCAGATCACACTCCCACGCCCGATCCCGTGCTCAATGCTGAACAAGCAGCCGCCGTGCAAACGCTTGGCGAGCTGGCAGACACGGGTGAAGCAAGGGCGGCACTGCTCTTTGGCGTAACGGGCAGCGGCAAGACCTACGTCATGGCAAAGCTGCTTGACAAGATACTGGGACAGGGTAAGGGCGCGATCCTGATGCTGCCCGAAATTTCGCTGACCCCGCAATCGGTTGCGCTGTTTTGCGCACGCTACGGCGATACGGTTGCCGTCATTCATTCGGGGCTTTCCGCCGGTGAGCGTCAGGACGCCTACACCCGCATCAGCGAGGGTAGGGCGCGCCTCGTTATCGGTACGCGCTCGGCAGTCTTCGCTCCCGTGCCCAACCTTGGACTGATCATCATGGACGAGGAGCAGGAGCACACCTATAAATCCGATCAAGACCCCAAATACCACGCACGCGACGTAGCACGTTGGCGTTGCGCACACAATAAAGCCCTTTTGCTGCTGGCAAGTGCGACTCCCTCGCTGGAAAGCTATGCCAAGGCGCAGGCGGGCACGTACACGCTGATTCAGCTGACCGAGCGTTATAACAAAACGGGGCTCCCCGAGGTCACGATTGCCGATATGCGCCGTGAGAGTGCAGCGGGCATCTCCTCCCCCTTGGGTACGCTGCTGACAGACGCGCTTGACCGTACGCTCAAGGATGGCAAGCAAGCCGTGCTGTTTCTCAATCGCCGCGGCTACCACCGCTTTATCTCCTGTGCCTCGTGCGGCACTGCCGTGACCTGCCCGCATTGCTCGGTTGCCATGACCTACCACGTCAAAAACGGCACCTACACCGACGGCGAGCTGGTATGCCATTGGTGCGGCACCAAGCTGCCCGTACCGCAAAAATGTCCCTCGTGCGAGTCAACGCACCTGCGACACACCGGCTTTGGCACGCAGCGCGTACAGCAGGAGCTGGAATATCTCTTACCCGACGCGCGCGTCATGCGCCTGGATGCGGATACCACGCAGGCAAAATTCTCCATGGATAAGCTGCTGGGCGAATTTCGCGAGGGGCACGCAGACGTCATGATCGGCACACAGATGGTGACCAAGGGACACAACTTCCCTGCCGTGACCCTGGTTGGCGTACTGCTGGCGGATGCCTCGCTTTACGTGGACGACTACCGTGCCTGTGAGCGCACCTTTGCCATGCTGACGCAGGTCATTGGCCGCGCAGGCCGCGGTGACACTCCGGGTCACGCCATCATTCAGACGAATAATCCCGACAACGACGTCATTACCCTGGCTTGCGCGCAGGATTACCATACCTTTTTTGAGCGCGAGATCAAGCTGCGTCGCCTTCTGACCTTCCCACCCTATTGCGATATCGTGCTGCTGACGCTGACCTGCTCGGACGAAAAGGATCTGCTTATACACGCAGTCAGGTTGCGCGAGGAGCTGGACAGACTGGGATCGAAGGATTTTTGTGACGTACCCATGCTGATCTTCGGGCCATTTGAAGCCCCCGTTTACCGCGTGGAGGAAAAATACCGCATGAGATTGATCGTCAAATGCAGGCTCAATAAGCGTTCTCGCGCACTTTTCTCCAAAATCCTGATCCGCTTTGGCAAGGACGGCGCAAAATCGCCCGTTCTCGGCATAGATTTCAACCCATCATCACTATAATATCACCATATCACACATACTAAACTTGAAGGAGCACCTTAACTATGGCTAAGCTGAAAATTGTAAAGTACGGTGACGACACGCTGCGCAAGACCTGCCGTCCCGTGGACACCATCACCCCCCGTATTCTCACTCTGATTGACGACATGGTGGAAACCATGCGCGCTGCCGACGGCTGCGGTCTTGCCGCTCCGCAGGTGGGCGTTCTGCGCCGCATTGCGGTTGTAGAGGTAGAGCCCGGTGAGGTTTACGAAATGATCAACCCCAAAATCATCGCCCGCGCAGGCACGCAGGAGGAAACCGAGGGCTGCCTCTCTCTGCCCGGTAAGTGGGGTACGACCAAACGCCCCATGCACGTGACCGTTCGCTACACCAACCGCAAGGGCGAGGTGGTGGAAAAATCCGGCACGGGCTTGCTTGCTCGCGCATTCTGCCACGAGATTGATCACCTGGACGGCGTGCTGTTTATTGACAACGCGCTGGAAGTCATGGAAGAATAAGATAATTTTCAACACTCATAGGAGGTACCGACTATGAAAATACTGTTTATGGGCACGCCCGATTTCGCGGTCTTTACGCTCAAGGCTTTACTGGAGCGCGGAGAAAACGTGGTAGGCGTTGTAACCCAGACCGACAAGCCGCGCGGACGCGGCTACGAGCTGCTCCCCACACCCGTCAAGGTGTACGCGCAGGAGCACAATATCCCCGTTTATCAGCCCAAAACCTTGCGCTCGGAGGAATTTGCCGCACTTTTGGCAGAGATTGATCCTGAGCTGATCATCGTAGTCGCTTACGGCAAGATTCTGCCTCTCAACGTGCTGGAATACCCCAAGCACGGCTGCATTAACGTGCACGGCTCGCTCTTGCCCGCATACCGCGGTGCTGCCCCCATGCAACGCGCCATTATGGACGGCTGCGCTACCACCGGTATTACCACCATGTACATGGCAGAGGGACTGGACACGGGCGATATGCTGCTCAAAGCCGAGCTGCCGATTGAAGACGCGGACAACTTCGAGACCATTCACGACAAGCTGGGTGCGCTTGGTGCGCAGACCATGCTGGATACGCTGGACGCACTGTACGCGGGCACGCTGTGCCCCCAAAAGCAGGACGACGCGCTTGCCAACTACGCAGAAAAGATTCAAAAGAGCGATCTGCTCCTCGACTTCTCGCTTGATGCGAGAGAGCTGCACAACCACATCCGCGGCACCTCGCCCATTCCGCTCTCCTTTACGCACCTGCCCGGTGGCTCGCTGCTCAAGGTCTACGCCGCACGCGTATACGACGAGGATAAGGTGCACAATGTTGCCCCCGGCACGGTGGTGGGGCTGGACGGTGAGATTCTGGTCGCCTGCGGCAAGGGAACGCTGGCACTGACGTCCGTCATCCCCGAGGGTAAAAAGCGCATGGGGGCTGCAGACTACATCCGAGGCAGAAAAATCAACCTCGGAGATTTGCTGTCCTGACGCAGAGCGAAATTTTGTAACGCAAGCATTATTCCCGCATTTGCGTCATAAACCCTTTCTATTCGCGCTCTCCCCCCTGCGCTTGGAACAAGCCTGCGCCAGCCTTCCCCCCTCCAGGAGGGGGGCTTT
This sequence comes from Clostridia bacterium, assembly GCA_017382615.1. Classification (GTDB taxonomy): domain Bacteria; phylum Bacillota; class Clostridia; order Oscillospirales; family CAG-272; genus SVQP01. The sequence continues at coordinate 7,131 of JAFNZX010000255.1, forward strand.
GAGAGTGGCTCTGCGCATTTGTGAAACTTTTCGCTTCCCCAATAACGGATGCTACATTTGAGAATTTGGCATGGGGACAGTGTCCCGCAACAGCTGAGTTTTTGCCAAAAAGCATGACGCCCTTCATAGCCCCCTCCGGGGAAAC
>JAFNZX010000256.1 GCA_017382615.1 Clostridia bacterium
ACATCATCGAGCCAAACGCATCCGAGGTAAAATACGCATCCGCAAAGCGCAAGAACAGCAGGCTGAGAACCAGAAAGACGAGCACGATCAAAACCGTCCACAAAAGTGCTCTGCGTTTATATTCCCACGCATTTTTTATCCTTGCGCCGATTTGTATTTTTTTCATGAGATGCACATCCTCCCTTCTTCAAGCTTTGCTTCTTCCAACTGCGCATACTGCGCGAATTATAATTATTCATCATATTCTAACATATACCCACTATGTTTGTCAAGTTTTTTGCATAAAAAGACGCGCATTAAGCACCAACGGGGCGTTGGTGCGGACACCGTATTTCGCGCAACTCTGCAAGGCGTGCACCAAGCATAAATCACCTCCTTCCAAATTGCGCACATGATTCCAAATATTTCTATTTTTCGTTTATTAGTTAACTGTTAGTTACTTTGTTCAATAAAAAAATACAGCCAAACAGGACAAAAAAACCGCCCTTCCGAGCGGTTTTTCTCCAAATCAATATTGGGTTTTATGCGCCTTCTTCTTCCTCATCCTCATCGGATCGTGCAGATTCTCTTTGCGCCTTGAGCATCATGTCCTTGACCTTCATCAATCTCGTTGTGTTACCGCGGTCATTTTCGTCCAGCTTCATCTTGATGGACTTGATGGTAGCAAGATACTTAGGGATCATGATATACTCCAGGGCATTGACGCGGCGGCGGGTCTTTTCGATCTCCTGCGCCAGCAGCTGCACCGTCTTCTCGCTCTCGGCAAGCGCGATCATATCCTCCATGACCGAGCTCATTTGCGCCAAGGAAGCGTCCAGCTCACCCGAGGTAAACACCAAGCCGTAGTTATAGCTGTCCTGTGCATCCTTACCGATCACCTCAAGCTCAAACTCGGGAACGGTCACACTCATGACGTTACGGTATCGCACGTCCAGATTTCCCTGCTTTTTGGGCAGCATGAGTGACTCCTCAAGAACGCGGGGACCGGAAACCGCACCTGCGATAGCAAGGCTGTCGTACACGCCCGAGAGCGCAGCCTCTACCTTTTCGCGCAGCTCTTTATTCTGACGAACAGTTTCCAAAAACTGCTTCATCAATCCGTCACGCTTATCCTTGAGAAGCTTGTGGCCTCTGCGGGCGTTGGCGTAGCGGATCTTCATTTTTTTCAGCTCCATACGCGTCGGATTGACGTTGTAGGTGTCTGCCATAATTGCCTCCTGCCGTTTTAAAAAACGTTTTTCATTATTTTTCCGTAGGGGCGACCTGCGGTCGCCCGAACGACAATCATCAGATCAACCGACGGGCGACCACAGGTCGCCCCTACGAAAATACAGCTTTGACGTTTTTTCGAAGAACGGTTTTTCTGTCTTACTTCTTAGGCCAGTACTTTTCGACGTACTGGGGTTTGATACGCTTCATCTCGGACTTGGGAAGAATGCTCAGCAGTTCCCAGCCGATATCCAACGTCTTTTCAATGGTTCTGTCCTCATAGAAGCCCTGATTGATGAATTTTTCCTCAAAGGCATCTGCGAATTTCGCATAAAGTCTGTCCATAGGCGTCAACGCAGCCTCGCCCAGCACCACCATCAGCTCCTTGGCATCCTTACCTCTTGCATAAGAGGAGAACAGCTGGTTAAGCACGCCCGAGTGATCCTCGCGCGTCTTGCCCTCGCCAATACCCTTATCCTTCAGACGCGACAGCGAAGGCAGCACGTCCACAGGCGGCATGTAGCCCTTACGGTACATCTCACGCGAGAGAATGATCTGTCCCTCGGTAATGTAGCCGGTCAGGTCGGGGATGGGGTGGGTCTTATCATCCTCGGGCATAGACAGAATCGGGATCATGGTAATAGAACCCTGGGAGCCCATCTTTCTGCCCGCTCTTTCGTACATTGTTGCAAGGTCGGTGTAAAGGTAGCCGGGATAGCCACGTCTGCCAGGCACCTCCTTACGTGCAGCGGACACCTCACGCAGTGCCTCTGCGTAGTTGGTAATATCGGTCATAATGACCAGTACGTGCATATCACACTCAAATGCAAGATACTCCGCAGCGGTCAGTGCCATACGGGGCGTGGAAATACGCTCAATCGCGGGGTCACTTGCAAGGTTGATGAACAGCACGGTTCTGTCAATGGCACCTGTCTTCTTAAAGTCGGAGATAAAGAAATCCGCTTCCTCAAAGGTGATACCCACAGCAGCAAACACAACGGCAAACTTGGAATCACTGCCGCGCACCTTTGCCTGACGTGCGATCTGCGCTGCAAGGTTTGCATGCGGCAGACCCGAGCCCGAGAAGATGGGCAGCTTCTGACCTCTGACCAGCGTATTGAGGCCGTCAATGGTAGAGATACCGGTCTGAATAAATTCCGAGGGGTAATAGCGCGCCGCAGGGTTAATGGGCGTGCCGTTGATATCCAAGGACTTTTCGGGGATCAGCTTAGCACCGCCGTCTATCGGCTCACCCATGCCGCTGAATACGCGTCCGAGCATATCGGGAGACACGGGCATCTGTACGCCGTGACCCGTAAAGCGCACCTTTGAGTGTGCCAGGTTAATGCCCGCGCTGGACTCAAACAGCTGCACCAGCACGTTTCTGCCGTTGACCTCAAGCACGCGGCAACGGCGCACGCTGCCGTCCGGCAGCTCAATCTCACCCAGCTCGTCGTACTTGACTCCCTCAACCTGCTTGACCAGCATCAAGGGACCCGCAACTTCTTCTATAGTTCTATATTCTTTGATCATAATGCAAATCCTTTCTCAGCCGTCACGCCTCAACCTTTTCGGTCAAAGCATCCAGCTGGCGGGAGATCTCCTGCTTGATTTTTTCGGATTCTGCGAGATAGTCCGCATAAGGTACTGCCTTGAAACGACCGATCTGCTCACGTACGGGCAGATTGGACACCTCTTCTATATCCGCACCTGCAGCAACAGCAGCTGCTGCCTTTGCTTCAAAGTCAAACACCAGCGTCAGCATTTCGTACTGCTTATCCAGCTGCGTGTATCCGTCCACGTCGTCAAATGCAAACTGCTGCAAAAAGTCCTCGCGCACGCTGCGCGCAATCTCCAGGGTCAGTCTGTCCTCACCCGACAGTGCGTCCATACCGACCAGCTGCACGATCTCATTGAGCTCTGCCTCTTGTTGCAGGATCTTCAGGCACTTGCCCGTCAGCTCCATCCAACGTGCGGACACGTTCTCGGAGAACCAATCACTGAGGCGATCGCGATACAGCGAATAGGAGTTGAGCCAGTTGATCGCAGGGAAATGACGCTTATACGCCAACGCGGAATCAAGTCCCCAGAATACCTTTACGATACGCAGTGTTGCCTGCGTGACGGGCTCGGAGATATCACCGCCCTGCGGGGATACTGCACCGATCGCGGAAAGCGTACCGATTCTGCCGTCGTCGCCAAGGCACACGACCTTGCCCGCTCTTTCATAGAACTGCGCCAGACGGCTGGTCAGATATGCGGGATAGCCCTCTTCACCGGGCATTTCCTCAAGTCTGCCCGACATTTCACGCAAAGCCTCTGCCCAACGGGAGGTAGAGTCTGCGATAACAGCAACGTTGTAACCCATGTCGCGGTAATATTCCGCAATGGTAATACCTGTATAAATGGAAGCCTCACGTGCCGCAACCGGCATATCCGAGGTGTTTGCGATCAGCACGGTGCGCTCCATGAGCGACTTACCGGTTCTGGGGTCGGTCAGCTCGGGGAATTCGCGCAAAACGTCGGTCATCTCGTTACCGCGCTCACCGCAGCCGATGTAGATCACTACGTCCACGTCGCTCCACTTAGCCAGCTGGTGCTGTACGACCGTTTTACCTGCACCAAAGGGACCGGGCACGCAAGCCGTACCACCCTTTGCAATGGGAAACAGCGCGTCGATGGAGCGCTGACCCGTAATCATAGGCTCTACGGGAGGCAGCTTCTGCGCGTAAGGACGCGAAACACGAACGGGCCACTTCTGAGAGAGCATGATCTCCTCGATCGTGCCGTCGGGACGCTTGATCTTACCGATGCGGTCGGTAATTCTGTAGTCACCCTCCACCAGATCCACGATCGTGCCGCAAACTCCGGGAGGAACCATGATCTTATGGGTAATGACCTCTGTCTCCTGCACGGTACCGTACACGTCACCGGGACCTACCTTGTCGCCAAACACGTGTGCGGGCACGAAATGCCAGGTCTTGCTGCGATCCAGCGCAGGCTCGTCAATACCCTTTGTAATATTTGCACCGCAGCGTTCTCTGATTGCCTCCAAAGGACGCTGAATGCCGTCGTAAATATTGGAAAGCAAGCCGGGGCCAAGCTCAACCGACAAGGGCGCACCCGTAGATACCACCTTGTCGCCACGGCCAATGCCTGCAGTCTCTTCATAAACCTGAATGGACGCACGGTCTCCGTGCATCTCAATGATCTCACCGATCAGGCGGGCGTCGCCGACACGGACCACGTCAAACATATTCGCCTCACGCATGCCCTCTGCCACAACCAGCGGGCCTGATACCTTGAGGATCTTTCCTTCTACCATATCTGATACTCCTTATTCCTTAAACAATATGTCAGCGCCAACTGCACGCTCAACAGCCTTTTTCACCTGAGAAAGACCGTAGCCGGTATTGCCGTTTTTGCCCGGAATGCAAATAATTGCAGGGGTGGGCAGGTCCTTATATTTCGCGATGTCCTCCGCAAGGGCGATCGCATAATTCTCTACAATATAAATGATTGCGTATTCACTGTCCTTTGCCAGTGTATGCAGCACTGTTCTTGCCGTCTCGACGTCCTCCGCCTCGTGCACCGCAAAGCCAAGTGCCATAAAGCCAATGACGCTGTCGCGCTCCCCAATCATGCCAATCTTATACATAGCTCGTCCTGATCCTTTCGTGAATGATTTCGGGCGAGAGCCCTGCCTTCTTGGCAGCAATGACGATACGGACGTTTCTCGTCGCATACTCCTGCGCGTAGAAATACGCCGTCAGCACGGGTGCGCCAAAGATGGTCTGCTTTGCACTGCGGATCAGCTCCATGCGGAAGTCGTCCGCCAGCCTCTCTGCCGCTGCAGCAGTGCCATCGCTTTCCGCAATCAGACGCCCCAGCTTTTCGTAGGGCGTGCGGTTCAACAGATACAGCACGGCGTCCTGTCCCCGGGCATACGCATCAAGCAGTGCCTTCGCATCAAGCATTCCGCCGTCCAGGAGTGCCTGCTCTAACAGCACACCTCCCTGCTCTCCTGCCTCCATGCGCACAAGTCGCAGGCAGATCATAATATTGACAAGGTCGATCTGCGTGCGCACCAGCTGCACGTGGAACCCTTCGCCGCTCTCGTTGGCGCAGCGCAGCATATCCGCAAAGCAAGCCTTATCCAAAATCAAGTCAATCGCGCGGGGATTCCCCGTTTTTTCATAAGCCTGCAGGGCGCGTGGTGCAGCCTTTGCCATTTCTGTAGGCAGTGCCGCAAAATCCCCCTGTACGGGCATGCTTGCCACAATAGCGGGGGCTACCGTACCAAGCGCAAACAGCATGCTCTCGCAGGGCAGGTTGCGCAGATAGCTCTTGATTGCGGATTTGATATTATGACAGTCATACGGATACCGCAAAAAGTCAAATACCTCGGGGGCAGGCGCATGCTCCGTAATATCGGTCAGAGCGCGCTCCAATATGCCGCTCAAGGTGGGTTCGATCTGCACGCCGCTTTCATCGCGCACAAGTGCCACACCGTATTCCTCAAGACGCGCATAAAGCGCATCGATATTTTCGGCTTCGGCAAGCTGCGCAATACGGTCTCTGCCGATCAAGCCGTTTTCCAAGGCTCTTATGCGTGCAGATACGAACGTATATGCGGTAGATTGTGTTTTTTTGGACATGAGTCAAACAGCCTTTCCGATGGAGAGGAGACCTCTTTCATTCCATCTTAGGATTTGATCTGATCCTTGTAAAGGATCTGTTGGATGCGGGGCTCCAGCGCAGGGCGCAGGGTTGCCAGCATCATAGCAAACGAGCAATTGGTCTCAACGTCGCCGCAGCGCAGGATAAATCCACCGTCGATTTCAACGCTCTGGGGGGCAAGGCGCACCTTGGCAGGCATATCTGCGGGGATTTTACCCGTAGCGGCTGCGGTACGGATGCCGTTGATGATATAAGATGCCACGTCACCGCAATCGCGTGCGTTGAGCATCAGATCGTAATAATCGGGAGCAATACATTCGTTATACAGGCGCATGCTGTCGCGCTCGGCAATTCTTTGCTCGATCAGAATTCTGCACAAAAGCGAGAGCAGCAGCTCTGCGTATTCGGAGCGATCCATTTCATAGATCTCCTGCATGGCACGTGCAAACGCGCGGTCGATCATTTCGCTTTTTGCGGTCAGCTCGATATTGCGTTTTGTCATAGCCGCGCTGGATTTTGCACGCACGACCAGTGCCTCGCCCTCTTTCTCCGCCTCTGCGATCATACGATCCTGCGCTGCCTGCGCCTCTGCCAGATTCTGCGCTCGGATCGAAAGGCTCTTTTCGGTTGCCTCGTCCAGGATCTCCTGTGCTTGCGCGTTGGCATCATCCAAAATGCGGGCAATAATTTTTTTCAGTCCTATCATGATGATTCCTCAATTCTCAATTCTCTGTATGTGACGCGCATATGTCACGGGAAATATCAACCCAGCAGAACCAGCAGAACGGAGATCAGCAGTGCGAAAATTGCATAAGTCTCAACCAGAGCGGCAGAGGTGATTGCTTTACCAACCTGATCGGGACGCTTGGAGAGCAGATTGATACCTGCAACGGCAACTCTTGCCTGCTTGAGTGCAGAGATCAGACCAACTGCTGCAATGGGCAGTGCTGCCATGAGGTAGTACGCGCCCTGCGCAACGCTCAAAGACAGAATGGCTTCCATGCCACCCTCGAACAAGCCCGCCTTCATGACGATCAGGAACGCGATAACCAGACCGTAAATACCCTGGGTCATGGGAAGAGCCATGAGCACGAAGCACTTACCGAACAGATTGGGGTTCTCGGAAAGGATGCCGGCGGTAGCTTCGCCTGCCATGCCAACGCCCTTAGCAGAGCCGATGCCTGCAAGACCAACAGCCAGTGCTGCACCGATAATCGCAAGTGCGCCACCGCTGAAGATCAGAGAGAGCAGCTTGGGAGCCTGCTCGGTTGCACCGATGGTGGTGGTGTCAGTAACAGCCTCGTCAGCAGCAAATACGCCAACGGTAAGCGCGAGTGCCAAAACGGCAGTCATAATAATAGTCAAAAGGACAGTCTTTTTCATGATTTTATTTCTCCTTAATTTTTTTCAAAATAATTTTATTGATCGGTATAGCGATCCGAGTCAGCCACGGGCACAAAGCCCTCTCCGCCGTCCTCGAAGAACTTCCCGAAGAACTCCAGATACTGCAAACGGCTGGTGTGTACAAACGAGCCCAGCACGTTGAGTGCCATATTGACCGCGTGACCGATCAGCGAAACGGCAAGCAGGATCACGCAGCGCAAGAGAATATTGACCACGGCATTGTCAAACATGCCGCCGATAATATCACCGAATACGCTTCCTACCATATTGATTACCTGCGCAATGACCGCAGACGCAAGTCCCAACGCAAGAATTCTCGAGTAAGACAAAAGATCCGCTGCGTAGTTGATCGCATCGTACAATCCAAGCAAGCCCTTGAAGAATTTCATAATGGGACCCTTGGCAGCTCTGCCCGCCGTGCAAATGATCATCAGCACGCCCAGCGCGACCATTGCGATGCCTGCAATCTTGTGCAAGAAGAACACGCCCAAGCCGGCAAAGATGATCAGCCAAGAGCCGATATCAAAAATCGCCGAGAACACCTGCTTGTCCTTGCAAAGCAGCACAAACTTAACGATCATACCCGTAATCAGGTGCACAGCACCGATACCCAGCGAGATTGCAAGGAAGGGCATGGGATCGGTCAGAGGATTGAGCGCAAACAGCTTGTCCCCAAGCGAAATCTGCAAGCCGTTGAAGAACGGCACGGCAGCCATTGCCGCCTCGGTGGACTCGTAAAGCCCAAACAGATTCATAAGCACGTAAGGCATGTCGCCAAACCAGCCGCCGAAGATCACGCCGCATATCACGCACGCAATGCCGCAATAGCCAAACATGTTGAAGGTGCGGCGCATGCCGTCACGCATTTTGATAATGGGTGGGATCAAAAAGCCTCCCAGCACCAAAAGCGCACCGTAGCCCACGTCGGCAAACATCAAGCCGAAGAGTATGAAATAAAAGATACTCATAATCATGGTGGGGTCGTACGTACCGTACTTGGGATAGGAATACATCCCGATGACCCACTCGAAGTTTCGCGCAAACTTATTGTTTTGCAAAAGGATGGGCGGCTCATCGCCCTCTGCGGGCTCTTCAAACTCGAACGCGCATTCCCTGTCCTGCAGCACCTCGGCGATCTTGTCCGTACGGGCAAGCGGTGCCCAGCCCTCCAGTACTACGCAAGTGCTGGTCTGCGCCAGCTTTTGCTTGGTGACGGCTGCGGTCAACGCGCTGTTTTCCACGTCCCAAAGTGCCTCAACGTCGTCCTGATTCAAGGCAAGATCAAACAGTGTCTGCTCAAGCAAAGCAAGCTCAGCTCGCAGCTCGGCAACGCGCTTGGCACAGGCATCGTATTCTGCTCTTGGCAAAGCAGTAAATTCCTTGAGAGACGCCTTAATAAATCCGCGCTCGACAAGCACGCGCTGCACGGCTGCAGCATCAGACTTGTGGCAGACGAGCGCAACGTATTCTCCATCGTCATCCGAGAACACACCCTCAATTTCTGCACAATACTCCGCAAGTGCATCGCGCACGTCCCTGAGCTTGGTCTTGGCAGGCAGCACGCCCAGCAAGATTTCGCAGCTGCGTGTCGCGTCAAGCTCCAGCGGCAAGCTGTAAGTCAACCACGGTGCTAAGGTATGCATGCGCCCTTCCAGCACCGTAATTTCTGCTGCGCATTCGTGCTTGCGCTGCTTGGTTTCAAGCGTTTGCTGTACGACCTCGGTTGCCTTGTCGTACCGCTCCGCCATAAATTTTTCAATATCCAGCTGATTTCTGGTTTGTACAAAGCC
>JAFNZX010000030.1 GCA_017382615.1 Clostridia bacterium
AAAAGCATGGTTTCCATGACCGAGGGCGAGCAGGTGCTGACGGTAAAGAACCTTGATACCCTGGCAAAGGAGCAAAACGTCATCGTCTTTATCGTGGACCGCTTTGACTACGAATATTACGACGTGGCATTGCGCGTTTGCCCCGAGATTTTTGACGAGCTTGAAGGCTTTACCTACTTTGCCGACTATATTACCAAATATCCCAGAACCTTCCCGGGTGCTTTGCACGTCATGACCGGTGTGGAGACGGATTTTACCATGTCGCACGACGAGTATATGACGCATGCGTACAAGAATTCCGATCACCTGATGGATATCAAGAACAATGGCTTTGACGTCAACATCTATACCGACGATTATTACTGCTATGAGGATGCGGGCGATATGAGCGGCTATGCCGAGAACCTTTCCGGCAAGGTCTCCTACCGCATTTTGCAGAGTGCGTCACTGTCGATCGATATGATCCGTCTGTCCTTGTACCGCTACCTGCCGTTCTGTGCGCAGGGGTTGGTAGGCAATATCAGCACGCCCACCTTTGACAAGTACGTTGAGTACGATATGACGTATGATATCTTCTCGACCGACATGAAAAAGACCTACGGCGTTTTGACCGAGGACGAATTTACCCTGCGCGAGAGCGATAAGGGCTATTCCTTCATTCACGTAGACGGCTGCCATAAGTCCACGATCTACGATTCCGATTTTAACGTGCTCCCCGAGAACGATCCTCAGGGGCTTAGAAACAGCACCGTCAACGTTATGACGCAAAGCTTCAAGGTCATTTCTCGCTATATTGCCGAGATGAAGCGACTGGGTGTATATGAGGATGCGACCATTATCATTACGGGTGACCATGCAAGCATTGGCTCGGATACCAAAATGCCCTCCTATGCTTACGTGACCGCGCTGTTTGTCAAGCCTGCGGGAGTTTCTACGGGTAAGACCGTCAACAATTACGCACAGCTTGACGTGGATAACGTGCTTGCTACCATCAAGGAGGCTTGCGGCATTGCAACCGATATTCCTACCGTATTTGAGGTTTCGGAGAGCGAAGAGCAGGTACGCACGCACCTGTTCCAACGCGCTTACAAGAACGAGGCAGGCAAAACGGTGTACGAGAACATTGAGTACGAAATTCGCGGCAACGGCAAGGATTTCTCTAACTGGGTGATCGTGAGCCGTACCGAGCTTGGCAAGAGTATCTATGACTGATAAGGAGTAATATATGGACGCAATCATGTATTATATTTGTATCCCGCTGGGATATGTGATGAAGTGGTGCTGGCAGCTGGTTGGCAATTACGGTGTTGCCATTATTCTGTTTACCTTGGCAACCAAGCTGGTGCTGCTGCCGCTTTCGATCTGGATTCATAAGAATTCCATTCAGATGGTCAAGATCCAGCCCGAGCTGAATATGCTCAAGGTCAATCACTACGGTGATAACGATACCATTGCAGACAAGCAGGCAGAGCTTTATAAAAAGCACAACTACCGTCCCTTGCTCTCGCTTGTGCCGCTCGCAGCGCAGATCGTGCTGCTCTTGGGCGTGGTACAGATCATCTATCACCCGCTTGACTATTTGTTTTCCATCGATACCGATGCCATTGCCGCTATGGCTGCGCATTTTGGGCTGAATACCGAGGATTCCTCGTATCAGCTGCAGCTCATTGAGCTGATCAAGCAAAATGCAGATTACGTTTTTGAGGGTGTGAACCTTGACGCGATCCGCGCATTCCAAGGCAGCTTCCTCGGCTTTAATTTGTCGGTCGTGCCCACCCAGGCGTGGGGGATTTACATTCTCATGCCCATCATAGCAGGTCTTTCCTCGCTGATCATGTGCTGGACGCAAAACCTTTCCAACGTGCTGCAGCACGAGCAGAGCAAGCTTTCGCAGTACGGTCTGACGGTGGTATCGGTTGGCATTTCGCTTTACCTCGGACTTGGTGTGCCGGCAGGCATTGCATGGTACTGGGCAGCCAGCAACGTGTTCTCTATTTTGCAGATGTACGCGCTCAATGCTGCCATCAATCCCAAAAAGTTTGTTGATTACGAGGCGCTTGAAAAGAGCCGCGCAGCGCTTGCCGAGATTGAGGCACTGGAGGATAAGAAAAAGGATCCCAACTACAAGGCTAACCGCGCAAGAGAGAAGAGAGATTACAAGAGATTTTTCAAGATCGTCAACAAGCACCTTGTCATCTACTCCGAAAAGAGCGGATTTTACAAGTATTTTGAGGCGATTATCGAGCAGCTGCTTGCAAAATCCAACATTACCATTCACTACGTGACCAACGACCCCGACGATGCCATTTTCGCACTTGCCGAAAAGCAGCCGCGTATCAAGCCTTACTATATCGGTCTGAAAAAGATGATCCCCCTGATGATGCGCTGCGAGGCGGACATCATGGTCATGACCACGCCCGATCTTGATAAGTATTATATCAAGCGTTCGATCATGAAAAAGGATATGGAGTACGTGTACGTGCCCCACGACATGATGAGCGTGCACATGGGCTTCCGCGAGGGTGCGCTGGATGCGTTTGATACCATCTTCTGCACAGGTCCTCACACGGCAGCCGAAATCAGAGCTACCGAGCAGGTGTACGGACTGCCCGAAAAGAAGCTGGTGGAGTTTGGCTATCCCTTGGCAGACAAACTGATCGAGGCAGGTGAGCGGGAAAGAGCTACGCACGCCCGTCGCGAGCGCAAGGAGATTCTGATCGCGCCCTCCTGGCAGGAGGATAATTTGCTTGACTCCGTTATTGATGGATTGATCGAGGCACTTTACTGTGATGATTACCACGTGACCGTGCGTCCGCACC